>NZ_JARHXC010000329.1:0-28057 GCF_029222405.1 Microbacterium sp. Kw_RZR3
TGGACACTCAACGGGTGGGCGGGCGCGCGGGGCGCGGCGGACGCGCGGGCGCGCGGCCGCACCCCGGCGCGCCGCCCCGCGTGCCTACTGCGTCAGACCGCTGTACGCGTGCAGGCCCTTGAAGAAGACGTTCACGATCGTGAAGTTGAACAGCACGGCCGAGAAACCGATGATCGACAGCCAGGCCGAGCGGGTGCCGCGCCAGCCGCGGGTCGCGCGGGCGTGGATGTACCCGGCGTACAGCACCCAGATGACGAACGTCCAGACTTCCTTGGTGTCGAAGCCCCAGAAGCGACCCCAGGCGTCGTTGGCCCAGATCGCGCCCGCGATGAGCGTGAAGGTCCAGAAGATGAACCCGACGATCGCGAAGCGGTAGGCGAGCGACTCGAGAGCGTCGGCCGACGGGAGCGTGCGCAGGAAGCTGCGGCGGCCGGCGGCATCCACCGGCGCACCAACGAGCTTGCGCTCGCGCCGCGTCTGCAGCAGCTGCACGACCGAGAGCCCGAAGGCCAGCGCGAACAGCGAGGTCGCGAGGATCGCGACGAAGACGTGGATGACGAGCCACACCGACTTGAGCGGATCGGCGAGCGGCGTGACGTCGACGTGGTACGCCAGGGTCGCGCCGCCCAACAGCACGATTGCGAGGCCGGTGATGAACGACCCCAGGAAGCGCAGGTCGTACCGCGTCAGCGACGCGAGGTAGACCATCACGATGAGGAGCAGGCCGGTCAGGGCGAACTCGTACATGTTCGACCACGGCACGCGACCGGCGGCGAAGCCGCGCAGCACGGTCGCCGCGAGGTGGAAGAGGAACCCGAGCGCGGTCAGCGCCGTCCCCATGCGCGCCCACAGATAGCGCGGCTTGTCGGTGAACGAGGGACCGGATGCCACACCCCCGGCCGAGGCGTCGATGACGCCCCCGCCACCGGCCGTGACGAGCTCGCGAGCGACGACCTGGTCCTTCGCCTTCACAGCGAGGTCGGAACGGCGCGCGAGGTCGATGGCGTAGGCGATGAACGCCAGCACATAGACGCCGACCGCCGTCCACACCAGGAGAAGGGAGATCTCGTCGAGGAGGAGCGAGTTCGGTCCGGGCATGGTCTCAGTCTACTTTTCCGGTGTCGGGGTGGGACGGGTCGGTCGGAGCGGATTCGGTACCGTTCGCGGGGTCACTCGGGGCATCCCCCGCGGAGGTCGAAGCCGCAGAGGCCGAAGCCGCAGACGCGGCAGCGGCAGCGTCAGAAACAGGAGCAGCCGCGGGAAGCGACCCCCGATGCTTCTCGACCATCTGATCGACGGCCGCAGCGAGTGTCGGGTCTTCGCCGCGGGCGAGACCCGCGTACTCCACGTGCACCGCCCCGCCGCGCGGCGTCGCCTTGACCCACATGCGTCGACGCGGAACGAACAGGGCGGCAAGCAGGCCGAACAGGGCCAGCAGGGCGAACGCGAGCACCCACGGCCCCGCGAGGTCGCGGTGGATCGACAGCGACACGAAGCGCTTGACCGATTCGTCGTACCCCGAGGCGCCCGCCGGCGCGGCGTTGTCGAAGGTGATGGTGCCGAGCCCGTTGGGCAGGTCCTGGGTCTCACCGGGCATGAGCCGGATCGCGGGGGTGCCGCTGTCGCCACCGGCGAGCTGCGTCATGTTCGTCGGGTCGAGCGTGTACACCGAACGGGGCGTGCCGTCGTCGATGCCGAGGTCTCCCGCGTAGACGCGCAGGGTCAGCACGGGGTACTCGAGGGCGCCGTAGGTCGAGGTCAGGGCGCCCGAGTCGAGCACGTTCATCGTCGGGTAGAAGAAGCCGATCAGGCCGAGCTGCTCCGGCATGCCGTCGGCGACCTTGATGACGCCGAGCGAGGTCATGTTGGAGTCCTGCGGGAGGAACGCGACCGAGTCGTGGAAGACCTCTTCGCCCTCGGCGTTGCGGATGGTGACGGTGGGCGCGTAGCCGTTGCCGAGGAGGTAGACGCGGTCGCCCTGCACATCGAGCGGGTGGTTGACGCGGATCTCGCCGTCCTGCGGGGTGCCGCCGGGTGCCTGCGTGGTCATGTGCGCGACGAAGTCGCCGGCCTGCCCGCCCCCCGGCTGCCCGGGGGCGACGTAGTTCACGTCGAACTTGTCGAGCGTCATCGAGTATGGCGTGAGGGTGTCACCGCTGACGAAACGTCCGGGGTTGAAGGACGAGTAGTCGAGCAGGCTGTTCGCGAACGCCTGTCCCTCGACGAGCACGCGCTGGCCCGTGTAGGTGAAGCCTCCGCCGACGCCGACGGCGATCAGCACTCCGACCAGGGCCGCGTGGAAGACGAGGTTTCCGGTCTCGCGCAGATACCCGCGCTCGGCCGAGACCGAGAACGTGCCCCGCCCGTCGTAGCGGGCGACGCGGTAGCCGCTCTTCTTCAACTGCGCGGCGGCGCTGTCGACGGCCGCGGCGGCGACGGCCGCGGCATCCTGGCCCTCCGGCACCGGCACGGTCACGTCGCGGTGATCGTCGAGGCGACCGAGCCGCGCGGGCGTGCGCGGGGGCTGCGAGCGCAGCGCCTTCCAGTGGTGCTTGGTGCGCGGAAGGACGCACCCGATCAGCGAGATGAACAACAGGATGTAGATCGCCGAGAACCAGGGCGACGTGTACACGTCGAACATGCTCAGCTTGTCCAGCACCGGCGCGAGGTCGGGGTTGTCGGTGAAGTACTGCGTCACGCCGTTGGGGTCGGCGCTGCGCTGCGGGACGATCGATCCGGGCACGGCCGCGATCGCGAGGAGCAGCAGCAGCACGAGCGCGGTGCGCATGCTCGTGAGCTGTCGCCAGCCCCATCGCATCCAGCCGATGACGCCCAGGCGCGGTTGCGTGATGTCGTCGCCCCCGTCGCCGGAGGGCGTGGAGTCGGCGTGATCGGACGGGCGCAGGACGCCGTCGGTCGGCTCGGTCACGGTGCCACCTCGATCAGAGCGGGAGCTGGACATTGAGCATCACCCCCTGCAGCGTCGACATCCACGTTCCCCAGACGCCGACGACCATCAGCAGGCCGAGCACGATCAGCAGCACCCCGCCGATGAGGTTGACCAGGCGGATGTGCTTGCGGATGAACGCCACGGACCGTGTCGCCCAGCCGAAGCCGAGGGCCAACAGGATGAACGGGATGCCGAGGCCCAGCGAGTACGCCAGCCCCAGCATCGCTGCCCGCCAGGGGTCGCCGACGATATACGACACCGAGATGATCGCGGTGAGCGTCGGGCCGATGCACGGGGTCCAGCCGACGCCGAGGGCGATGCCGAGCAGCGGCGCGCCGATGAGGCCGAGGTTGCCGCGCGCCTGCATCCGCACGGAGCGCTGGGCGATGCCGAAGAGCCCGATGAAGACGAGGCCCATGAGGATGATGACGACGCCCACGACGCGCGTGATGACGTCGCCGTAGCGCGTGAAGAAGGCCCCCGCGGCTCCGCCGAGCACGTTCAGTGCCATGAAGACGACGGTGAAGCCCGCGATGAAAAGCAGCGTCCCGCCGAGCAGGCGGCCCCGGCCGGCGGTGGATGCCGAGCTCCCCCGCGGTGCGACGGCGCCGCCGATGAAGCCGAGGTATCCGGGTACCAGCGGCAGCACGCAGGGCGAGAGGAACGAGATCAGTCCCGCGGCGAGGGCGATGGGGATCGCGAGCCAGAGTGCCCCGTCGAAGACGAGAGCGCCCGGATTCACGCGTTCTCCTCGAGCACGGTACGCACCATGGACTCGAGGATCGACGCCTCGGGCAGCTCGCCGATGATGCGGGCCGCCACGCGTCCCTGCTTGTCGAGCACGAGGGTGGTGGGGGTGGCGTTCAGGGGCGTCTTGTCGTTGAAGGCGAGCTTGAGCTCGGCGTCGTTCACGGCGAGGGCGCTGGAGTACGACACCTTGTTGTCGCGCGCGAACGACAGGGCGGTCGGACCCTGGTCGTACGTGTTGATGCCGAGGAACGCGACGTCCTGGCCCTGGAACGACTGGTACGCCTGCTCGAGTCGCGGCGCCTCGATGATGCAGGGGCCGCACGTCGCGTACCAGAAGTTGACGACGAGCACCTTGCCCGCGAAGTCGTCGCTCGACACGGGCGAGCCGTTGTCGAGGGTGCCCGCGAAGTCGACGGGCTCCCCCCGCCGGTCGGGGGCGATCTCCTGGGTCTGGAAGTCCCCCGCGATGTACCCCTTGTTGTCGCCCGAGCGGTACTGCTCGGCCAGCGGGTCGGTGGTGCAGGCGGACAGCCCGGCCACGAGGGCGAGGGCAGCGGTCGCGGAAGCGACGGCGGTGAGGATTCGGCGCATCACACGGCTCCTACGTCGACGGCCCCGGCGGTGCTCGCCGGTTCCGCGTAGGCCACTTCGACCCAGCAGCGGGAGCCGTCGGCGTCGTCGCGCCGTTCGAAGCTCGTCACGCTCGACAGCGCGCAGCGGCGCTTCCGGGGATCGTGGCGGGTGGGCTGGAGGGAGAGGGCGAGATGGGTCACCCAGATCGGGAGCTGGTGCGAGACGATGACGACATCGCCCGAGGGCACGCGGTCCCAGGCATCGGTCATGGCGGCCGTCATCCGCGCGACCACCTGGGCGTACGGCTCGCCCCAGCTCGGCACGGCGGGCTGGCGCAGGTGCCGCCAGTTGACCGGGTTCGCGAGCGCCTGCTTCATGCGGCGCCCCTCGAACACGTTCGTCGGCTCGATCACGCGCTCGTCGATCACGGGCTCGATGCCGAAGAGCGAGACGAACGGTTCGGCCGACTCGCGCGTGCGCTGCAGCGGTGAGGCGATCAGGGCCGACACGGGCCGATCGAGCCCGTGGACGTACTCGGCGGCCTGACGTGCCATGTGCCGTCCGTCGACGCTCAGACCGAACCCGGGGAGCCGACCATAGAGCACGCGACGGGGGTTGTGAACCTCCCCGTGGCGCACGAGATGAAGGCGATCCGCGGGCACCGGATCAGTCTACGGGCGGGTTCTGTGGTCTGACTGAGCGAGCGAGCGGGTTGTCTCGACGTGGAGATACCGCGGAACGCGGCAGTTCGGAGGCTTCGACAGGCTCAGCCACCGCCAAGACGCCGGCCCGAGGTCCCTGAGCCCGTCGAAGGGACCGGAACCGCCCTCACACCTCGCTGCGCCGCGACGCCAGCAGCGACCGGACGCGGCTGTACAGGAACCACGCCACCCCGATCGCGACGGCCGCGATGACGGCGTACTGCAGGATCGAGGCGTACTCCTCGACGATGTGCCAGTTCTCGCCCAGCAGGTAGCCCGAGAGCACGAAGATCGTGTTCCAGATGAGGCTTCCCGCGCCCGTGAGCAGACCGAAGCGCCACATCGGCATCTTCGAGACGCCCGCGGGGATCGAGATGAGACTGCGGAAGATCGGGATCATGCGTCCGAAGAACACCGCCTTGCCGCCGTGGCGCTCGAACCAGGCCACGGTGCGATCGACGTCTTCGGGATGCAGCAGGGGCATCTTCTCGGCGAAGCGGCGCAGGCGGGCTGCCCCGAGCCAGCGGCCGAGGCCGTAGAGCATGAACGCGCCGACGACCGACCCGACGGTCGTCCACAGCAACGCCTCGAACAGCGTGAACGAACCGCGGCTGGCGGTCAGCCCCGCCATGGGCAGCACGACCTCGCTCGGCAGTGGCGGGAAGAGGTTCTCGAGGGCGATGGCGACACCCGCACCTACGGGGCCGATGACCTCCATGAGCGAGACGGTCCAGTCGGCGAGCGAGGTCAGCCAGGACTGCCCCTCCTCCGCGGAGGGGGCTGCCGCGGGTGCGACGGAAAGGGTCATGTCGGTCATCGGGTGCCTTCGCGCTCGGTGATCGGCCGCCCGTCCGGGCGCCCGTTCCAGGCTACGGGCCGGTCAGCGGCGAATCCTGGGGGTTGCCCCCGAGCCGGTTCTCGGATTCAGGATGCCGAGACCCCGAGGCTCACGATGGCTGCGGCGACGAACCACAGCGCCGTCATGAGCGCCATCGCGGCCAGTGGCACCCAGAAGGCCAGCCGTCGCTTGACCAGGAGCACGATCGAGACGACGACGCCGATCAGGAGCACCACCCACGGGGAGATCACGGCTGACCAGAGCCCGAGGTTCATGAGGTCGCTGTTGCAGTTCTGCGACCCGCAGGCGTCCGACGCGAAGGCCAGGAACAGACCGGCGTACGACGCGGCGAGCGCGGCCAGCGGCAGCAGGACGAGGAAGACGATCGTGAGCACGATGTCCCACGTGCGCGAAGACCGATGCACGGGCTCGGGCCGGAGCGTCCGGAACGACTCCGGAGGCATCGAATAGGTCACGCCCGCCATCCTATGGATGCCACGGCCACCGCCGCTCGGCACGATGCCGCACCACGCCACGCCGCACCACGCCACGCCACGCCACGCACCGTCACGAAGTGGCGATCCGGTGCCCGCGCACCGTACCGTCGAGACGTGTCGTCCTTCCGGTCTCTCACGCCCGACAGGATCGACGCGCTGCTCCCCGTTTCCCTCCGCCTCCACCGGGAGTGGCGCAGCGCGCTCGTGACCCTGTCGTACGGCGGTGCCCTCCCTCCCCTCCCCTCGTCTCTGCGCGCTCTCCTGCGCGAGGCGGCCGGGATCGATCTCTCCCTCTCGGACGACGGCGTCGATCCGCTCGGGTCGCCGGCATTCGGCATCCTGTACTCCCGCCTGCGCGCGGAGCAGGTGCTGCGCGCGGTGTCGTCGCGCACGAACCTCACGCTCGCGGGGACGACCGTGACCGTCGCGGGCGACGGGCTGCTCGCCGAGGCTCTCGCAACCTCGCTCCGGACGCTGGGGGCCGCGGTGATCCGCGCGACGGACGCGCCCGTGGCGGCTCTCGCCGCGCGCCTGGACGGGTACCGCGTCCAGCCGCTCGACGCCCTCGCGTCCCGCGACACCCCCGTGCACCTCACGATCCTGACCGGCGAGGGGCACGGCATCCTTCCCATCGATACGCTCGACGGGCTCGTCGCCGACGCGTCCCCCGCGGGGGCCGCGACCGCGGGGGTGCGCACATCACCGTCGTCCCGCCCGTTCGTCGGGCAGGCGGGATCGGCCTTCCTCGTCGAGATCCCCTCGCCGCTCCCGGAGGAGGACGAGCCGCTGGCTGCGACGCCGTGGCTCCTCCTCGACGCGCTGATCGCGCTGCTGCTCCTCGATGGGGACGACGACCGCTTCGCCCGGGAGGTGACCCCGTGACCGGACGCATCGCCGACCCCTCGCTCTGGCGCGCGGGAGCGGACCGCATCGACTGGGCGCGCGCGCACATGCCGGTCACCGTGGTGCTCGCCGAGCGACTGCGCCGCGCGGGAACCGTCGCCGGAGTGCGGATCGGCGTGTCCGACGTGCTCGAGCCGAAGACCGCCGCCGTCGCCCTCGCTCTCGCCGAAGCGGGCGCCGAGGTCACCGTCACCTCGGCGGGCCGTAACACCGACGACGAGGTGGCCGCCGCCCTCGCGCACGCCGGCCTCGCGGTGTACGCGCGGGCGGATGCCGGGCGCTCCGAGGACCGCGAGAACGCGCTCGCCCTGCTCGACCACCGGCCCGAGGTGATCGTCGACGACGGCGCCTCGACGATCCGCCTCGTGCACCTCGAGCGTCCCGACGTCGTCGCCGAGATGCGCGGCGCGACCGAGCAGACCACGAGCGGCGTCCGACCCCTGCGACGAATGCACGCCGAGGGTGCGCTGCGTATCCCCGTGATCGCCGCCAACGACGCGCGATCGAAGTCGCTGTTCGACAACCGGCACGGCACGGGCCAGTCGGTCGTCTTCGCGGTCGCCGACGTCGCGAACCGCTCGCTGCGCGGAGGGACCGTCGTCGTCGTGGGCTACGGGCGCGTCGGCTCCGGCATCGCCGAGCACGCCGCTTCCCTCGGTGCGCGCGTGATCGTCACGGAGACGGATCCCGTGGCGGCCCTGCAAGCGGCGTTCGCGGGCTTCCCGGTGCGCACCCTCGATCAGGCCGCGCCCGAGGCCGATTTCGTGATCTCGGCGACCGGCATCCGGCACACCGTCGACGTCGCCCACCTCGAGGCCCTGCCCAGCGGGGCGATCGTGGCGGTCGGCGGGGGCGTCTCGCAGGAGATCGCCCTGGATGCCGCCCGCGCGGCCGGTGCGATCGAGATCGCGCGCGACGGGGCGGTGTCGACCCTCCGGATGTCGAGCGGATCGCTCGTGCACGTCCTCGACGACGGCAACTGCCTCAACGTCAGCGCGGCCGAGGGCAACCCGGTGCAGATCATGGACCTGTCGTTCGGGGTGCAGCTCGCGTCGGTGAAGTACCTGCTCACGACGCCAGGGCTCGGGGCCGCGGTGCACGAGCTCCCGCGCGGCGCGGACGACGAGGTCGCGGCGATCGCGCTCGCCTCTTTCGGGGGCACGGTCGACACCGTCTCGGCGGCGCAGCGGGAGTTCCTCGCCTCGTGGATCGCCGCAGAGGGAGACGACGAGTGAGCGTGGTCGTCCACCGCGCCCGCGTGGTTCTCTCTCCGGGCGCTCCGGCCCGAGCCGACGGAGCGGTCGCCGTGCGCGACGGTCGTCTCGCGGCGGTCGGCGGCTTCGACGAGGTCGTCCGCGAGTTCGACGCCCCGGAGGTCCACGAGTGGGACGGCGCCCTGACTCCGGGGCTCGTGAACGCGCACACGCACCTGCAGTACACCGACATGGCCGCGGTCGGACGCGCCTCGCACGAGGGCTTCGAGTCGTGGATGAGCGCGTTCATGGAGCTCTACCCGCTCCCCCGCGACTGGAGCGCGTCGGCCGCGGCCGGCGCCGCCCTGTGCCTGCGGTCCGGGACGACCGCGGTGGCCGAGATCGTCACGGATGCCGAGGCCGGGAGCGCTGTGCACGCGGCGGGGCTGCACGGGATCGCCTTCTGGGAGGTGCTCGGGTGGACCGAGAGCGCCTGGCGCCTCGGGGGCCCCGACACCGTCCGCGCGCAGCTGGGCGCCCTGCCCACTCCCCCGGCGGTGGGCATCTCGCCGCACGCGATCTACTCGCTCGACACCGAGGTCATCCGCGACCTGTCCCGTCTGGCCGCGGAGTGGGGCGTGCGTCAGCACATCCACGCGGCCGAGTCCGCCTGGGAGGACGCGTACGTCCGCACCGGCACCGGCGATCTCGCCGAGCGGTGGCGCGCGAACGGTCGAGGCGAGTTCGCGCTGCTGCGAGACGGGGGCATCGGCACGGGCGTCATCCCGTATCTCGATTCGCTGGGTGCGCTCGGGCCGACCACGCACCTCGCGCACGGGATCTACGTCGACGCCGACGACCGTCGGCTGCTCCGCGAACGCGGGGTGAGCGTCGCGCTCTGTCCCCGGTCGAACGCGGTCATCGGCCTCGACCCTCCCCCGATCGCGGCCTACCTGCGCGAGGGCAACGCGATCGCGGTCGGCACCGACTCGCTCTCGTCGTCGCCGAGCCTGTCGCTCTGGGAAGATGTCGCCGCGCTTCACCGCCTGGCACGCGCCCAGGGGTACCGCGACACCGATCTGCACGCCCGCCTGTTCCACGCCGCCACCGCCGGAGGGGCGCACGCCCTGGGTCTGGATGCCGCCGAGTCGACCGGCGTCCTCGAGATCGGTGCGCGCGCCGACATCGCGGTCTTCCCTGTGTCGTCCGCCACCCCCGAGGACGCACTCGCGGAACTCGTCGAGAACGGCCCCGCCGAGGCATCCCTCACCGTCGTCGGCGGAGGAGTCCGCTGGCGCACCCCCGCCCGAGAAGAACGGACCCCCGCGCATGTCTGACCCCCGGCCCCTGCTCTTCGGCCTGTACGAGCAGGCCTGCGTGGGCAACGGCTCCTCAGCGGCGAGCATGTGGACGCACCCCGCCGACGACCGCCTCTCCTCGACCTCGCTGCGCTACTGGATCGACCAGGCCCGCCGCGTCGAGGCGGCCGGCATGGATCTGTTCTTCTTCGGCGACGTGCTCGGCATGTACGACACCTACCGCGGCTCCGCGGCGACGGCGATCGAGACCGGCGTCGAGCTCCCCGCGCTCGACCCGATGCTGCACATCCCCGCACTGGCCGCGGTCACCGAGAACCTCGCCTTCGGCACGACCGTCTCGACGACGTACGAGCACCCGTTCGCCCACGCGCGCCGGTTCTCGACCCTCGACCACCTCACGGACGGGCGCATCGGCTGGAACGTCGTGACCTCGTACCTCCCGGGGGCCGCCGCGAACTTCGGCCTCGACGTGCTCGCCCACGATCAGCGTTACGACCGGGCCGACGAGTTCCTCGAGGTCGCGTACGCCCTGTGGGAACGCAGCTGGGAAGACGACGCGTTCCTCGGCGACAAGACCACCGGGCGCTTCGCCGATCCCGCGAAGGTCCACCGCATCGACCACGAGGGCGAGCACTTCCGCGTCGCGGGACCGCACCTCAGCACGCCGTCCCCGCAGCGGACGCCGGTCATCATCCAGGCCGGCTGGTCACCCCGCGGCCGCGAGTTCGCCGCGCGTCACGCCGAGCTGATCTTCGTCGGTGACAGCGACCCCGTGGCGATCCGCGAGGGGCTGGCCGGCATCCGCAGACGGGCCGAAGAACTGGGGCGGGATGCCACGCAGATCCGCGCCGTGGTCGGCATGAACCTCGTGGTGGCACCGACCGACATCGCGGTGCAGGAGAAGATCGACTCGCTACAGGCGCACTACTCTTCCGAGGCGCAGCTCGCCGCCTACGCCGGGTGGGGCGGCATCGACTTCTCGCGGTACGCCGACGACGAGCCGCTGGTCAAGCGCGCCACCAACGCCACGCAGACGAAGGAGACCCGCGCCGACGCGCCCACGCTGACCGCGGGCGATGTGCGCCGGCAGTTCTCGAGAGTCACCGCGTTCGCCGACGACAGGTTCCTCGGCACCCCCGACGCCGTGGCTGACGCGATCGGAGCTTTCGTGGAGGAGTCGGGGGTCGACGGCTTCCTGCTGCACCCGTTCCTGTCGCCCGCGTCGGTCGAGGACTTCGCCGAGATGCTCGTCCCCGCCCTCACCGAGCGTGGGCTGTACGGCGGCTTCCCGAAGGACGGCACGTTCCGTTCCCGCCTGCGCTCCGACCGGCGCGACCGGCTCGCGGACGATCACCCCGCGCGCACCGGCGTGCGCTGACGCCCGCGGGGGCGGGACGCGGGCGCGGGCCGAGATCACCGACGCGGAGCGCGAGCTCGCGGGTGCGGGTCAGCGCGTCGCGGGACCCGTCGCGAGCGCGTGGACGAACAGGCGGCGGAAGAGGTCGCCGTCGAACGCGGTGACCGCGCGGATGCTCGGCCCTTCCGGCGTCCCCCACACCAGCGGCAGACCGTCGTGCGTCAGCGCGACGCGCGTCGCGAGCGAACCGCCGTAGGGCGTGAAGTCGACGGGTCCCTCGGTCCACGCCGTGACGATGTCGGGGCGGTGCAGCACGACCGTCGCCAGTCCGTCGTGCGCCGAGGAGATCCGGCGACCCCACTTGTACTGGTAGAAGTCGTTGTAGGCGTCGAGCACCTCGCCCGCGAACGTCGCCCACGGGGTGCCGACCCCTCGCAAGACGGTGAGCACGTGCTCGTCGAGGATCGCCTGGGCGGTCACGTTCACACCCACCATGACGACGTTGCCGTTGTTGCGCGCACCGAAGACGATCTCGGCCGCTCGTCTGTCGTTGGCCGTGTTGGCATCCGTCAGGGTCGCCCCACCGGGCGGCGGGTAGGCGCCGGCGCCGCCCATGATGACCACCGAGCGGAACTTCAGGAAGAGCTCCGGGTCGCGCTCGAGTGCCCGGGCGATATTCGTGAGCGGTCCGAGCGGGTGGAGGTCGACCTCGCCCGGGTTCTCCGCGGCGATGCGGACGATGGCATCCACCGCACTCTCGTCCTCGACGCGCAGCTCGGCACGCTCGAAGCGGTCGCCGAGCCCATCGGTGCCGTGCACGAAGTCGGCGATCGACGCCTCACCCTCGATGGGGGCGGCCTCGCCGAGGTGGATCGGGATGTCCTCGCGCCCGGCGAGCCGGAGGACGGTGCGGACGTTGCGCGCGGAGTCTTCGACCGGCGTGTTGCCGTAGATCGTGGTGATCGCCTCGATCTCGACATCGGGCTGTGCCAGCAGATACATGAGCGAGTGGGCGTCGTCGAGACCGGTGTCGGTGTCGACGAGCACGCGGCGAGAGACGGAAGAAGAAGAAGGGGATGCCATGCCTTCACCCTGCCCGCTCGGTGCCTCCGACACGGCCCGGTGTTACACCGCGTGACACGTTCGTTCCCTGTTCGTCACGTGAACACCCCAGAGTGAGGGATGACGCGGGCGGACTCCGCCTGTCACCCCCACAGCACATGTCGATCGGCGCCGACGGCGTCGTCGGGAACGGACACACCCATGGCATCCACGTCTCAGCGACTTCGACGCGTCGCTCTTCCCGCCGTCGGCCTCACCGCCGCTCTCGCCCTCACGGCCTGCTCCGGGGGCGGCCAGGCCGCGCCCGCCCAGACCGACGGCTTCGACGGCGTCTCGCTCACGGTGTGGAACAACATCGACTTCGAGCCCTATCAGGGCCTGCAGAAGAAGTACTTCGAGGACTGCGCGTCCGAGCTCGGCATCACGGTCGACGTCCAGACGCAGTCCGGCGACTACACGACGAAGCTCCTGCAGGCGGCGGGAGCCAAGTCGCTGCCCGATGTGGCCCTGCTCTCCACGGACACGCAGCTCCCGCAGCTCGCCTCGCAGGGAGTCCTCGCCGACCTCGGTCAGTACGACGTCAGCACCGACGGTCTGGCCGACAGCGTCGCCGGTCTCGGCACCTACCAGGACACCCTCTACGGCCTCCCGGTGCAGGTCGAGGACTACGCGATCTTCTACAACAAGGCGGCCTTCGCCGCGGCCGGTGTCCCCGAGACGGCTCCGAAGACGTTCGACGACCTCGTCAAGCTCGCCGGCTCCCTCACCACCGCCGACCAGAAGGGCATCGTGCTGCCCGGCATCGGCGGTGACGGCTCGACTCCCGTCTACTTCCTCCCGTTCCTGCTCTCGGCCGGCGGCGACCCCGCCGACCCGACCGGCGCCGGTGCCGTCGCGGCGGTCGACCTGTACAAGAACCTCGTGGCGAACGGCTCGCTGTCCCCCGAGTTCGTGAATTGGGGCTGGGAGTCGATCGACCAGTGGACCTCGCAGAAGGCCGCGCTGACCGTCTCGGGCCCCTGGAACCTCGTCGACACCTCGATCCCCTTCGAGTGGGGCACGTTCCCCTTTCCCACCGCGACGTCCGGCGAGTCCCCGAAGGTGAACCTGCTCGGCTACGCCTACGGCGTCGCCGCCAATGCGGATGCCCAGAAGGAAGCCGCCGCCGCAGCCCTGGTGAAGTGCCGCGCATCCGAGGAGAACCAGGTCGACACCGCCGTCCAGGGCGGCTACATCCCCGCTCTCACCAGCGCGCAGGCCACTTTCGTCGAGAAGGTCCCCGCGGCCGCTCCGTTCGTGGACGCGGTGGACGGCGCCTACAACTCCGCACAGCTCGGCACCGAGTGGAACACCCTGCAGCAGCAGTACGTCGACGCGATCCAGGCCGCGACCGTCGGCGGGCAGACCGCACAGGCCGCTCTGGAGCAGGCCAGCGGCAAGTGACAGCGGACACGCTGACGACGACCGGCCGGTCGGGGGTTCGCGCTCCCGGCCGGTTCCGGCGTTCGCTGGCGGCGCGTCAGCGCGGTGAGCTGTGGGGGTTCCTCACCCCCGCCATCGTCTTCTTCGTCGTCTTCTTCCTCTTCCCGCTCGGGTACGGCGTGTACATGAGCACGACGAACTACACGACGGGCACCTTCATCACCGGACGCGCGCCGTTCGTCGGCACGGCCAACTTCGAAGCGATCCTCGCCGAGCCCATCACCTTCCGCGCGCTGACGAACACCGTGACGATCACGGTCGTGGCGGTCGCGCTCGAGCTCGTCCTGGGACTCCTTCTCGCGCTGCTGTTCGCGCGCACCTTCCCGGGCAGTCGGTGGTTGCCCACCCTCATCCTCCTGCCGTGGCTGCTCCCCGCCGTCGTCGTCGCCACCGTGTGGAAATCGCTCCTGGCCGGCGACGGTCCGATCAACGACGTCCTGGGTGCGCTCGGCATCCCCGTCGAGGCGTGGCTCGCCAACCCGGCGACGGCGCTGCCCGCCGTGATCGTGGTCGCGGTCTGGGCGAGCCTGCCGTACTGGGCGACCATTCTCGGGGCCGCCCTCAAGCAGGTGCCCGCCGAGCAGCTCGAGGCGGCGCAGCTCGACGGCGCCGGCGCCTGGCGTCGACTCACCGCGATCGTGCTCCCCACGATCTGGCCCGTCGTCTCGGTGCTCGTGGTGATGAGCGTCGTCTACACGCTGCTCATCGTCGACCTCGTGCTCGTGCTGACCGCGGGCGGTCCCGCGAACAGCACGGTCACGCTCGGCCTCCTGTCGTACCGGCAGGCGTTCCAGCAGTTCCAGTTCGGGCAGGGCGGTGCCTACGGCATGCTGCTGCTCGGCATCAGCATCCTCTTCGCCATCGCGTACACCGTGATGTCGATCCGTCGGGAGCGTGAGGAATGACCGCGACCCTGCCCGCCGCGCCTACCGTCGACGCGGCACCGATCACGACCTCCGCTGTCTCGAGGCGCCGCCGCCGTCGTGGCTGGACGTGGACGATCGTCACGGTCGCGGTGCTCGCGGTGTATCTCTTCCCCGTCTACTGGATGGTCTCGGCATCCCTCCAGCCGCAGGCGAACTCGGCCGACACCGCGTGGTTCCCCGCCGCGCCCGGTCTCGGCGGGTACCAGATGGCCCTGGACGATGCGGGGATCGGTGGCCTGCGGGTGTCGATCCTGGTCTCGCTGGGCTCGGTGCTCGTGACCCTGCTCGTCGCGATCCCCGCGGCGTACGCGCTCAGCCGGCTGAGGTCTCGGGCCGTGAGCATCGCGCTGATCCTCCTGCTGCTGGCACAGATGATCCCGAGCGTCGTGCTGGCGACCTCCTTCTACGCGATGTTCAACTCGTGGGGTCTGCTCAACACGTTCATCGGACTCATCCTCGCCAACTCCACCGCCGGAGTGCCCTTCGCGGTGATCGTCATGCGCGCGTTCATGCTGCGCCTCGACACCGAGGTGATCGAGGCGGCCACCGTCGACGGCCTCGGGCCTGTGGGCACGCTGTGGCGCATCGTCGTGCCGCTGTCGCGCAACGCGATCGTCACGGCCGGCGTGTTCGCGTTCCTCTTCAGCTGGGGCGATCTGCTCTTCGGCCTGACGCTGGTGAACCGCAACGAGATGTACCCCATCTCGGTGCTGATCCTCGCGCTGTCGAACTCGAACCTGAACACGTGGGCGGCGACCATGGCGGCATCGCTCATCGCCAGCGTGCCCGCTCTCGTGGTCATCCTCGCGGCGCAGCGTCACGTCAAGGCGGGGCTGACCGCCGGCTCCGGCCGCTGAGCGCGGGCGCTCTCACCCCACACGTAGACTTGTCGATCGTGAGCGAACGCGTCCTGGTCAACCAGCTGAAATCCCTCCCCGCCGGCGCCGTCGAGGTGTCGGGATGGGTCGAAACCGTGCGCGATCAGAAGAAGGTGCAGTTCGTCGTGCTCCGCGACGAGACGGGTGCCGTGCAGCTGGTCAACCCGGCCACCCGCCCGTCCGAGGACGCCACGGATCAGGATGCCGCCGCCCTCGCGCTCACCGAGATGATCGGCGCCCTCGCGACCGGCACGTTCCTCACCGTGCGCGGTGAGCTGAAGCACGACGAGCGCGTCAAGCTCGGCGGCGTCGAGATCAAGGTCGGCGAGCTGGTCATCGCCGCCGCGGCCAACCCCGAGACCCCCATCGCCGCCGACAGCAGCCCCGACAAGCGCATGGACTGGCGCTTCATCGACCTGCGTCAGCGCCGCAACAACCTCATCTTCCGCGTGCAGACGACGCTCGAGCACGCCATGCGCACGTACTGGGTCGAGCGCGACTACATCGAGGTGCACTCCCCCAAGCTCATGGCATCCCCCTCGGAGTCGAACGCGGAGCTGTTCGAGGTGCCCTACTTCGAAGACAAGACGGCCTACCTCGCGCAGAGCCCGCAGTTCTTCAAGCAGATGGCGCAGGTCGCCGGCTTCGGCAAGATCTTCGAGATCGCTCCCGCCTTCCGCGCCGACCCGTCCTTCACCAGTCGTCACGCGACCGAGTTCACCTCGATCGACGCCGAGATCAGCTGGATCGACTCGCACGAAGACGTCGCGCGCATGCAGGAGGAACTCCTGCACACGGCCTTCCAGGCCGTCGCCGACAAGCACGGCGCCGAGATCCAGGAGCTGTTCGGCGTCGAGGTCCAGGTGCCGACGCTGCCCTTCCCGCGCATCCCGCTCGCCGAGGCGCGCGAGATCGTCGCGGCTCGCGGCTACGAGATCCCCCGCACCGACGGCGACCTCGACCCCGAGGGCGAGCGCCAGATCGCGGCCCACGTGGCCGAGACGTACGGGCACCAGTTCGTGTTCATCACCGACTACCACCCCGAGATCCGCGCGTTCTACCACATGCGCGACGAAGAGACCGGGCTGACCAAGTCGTACGACCTGCTCTTCAACGGCGTCGAGATCACCACCGGCGCGCAGCGCGAGCACCGCGTCGACGTGCTCATCGAGCAGGCGAAAGAGAAGGGTCTCGACCCCGAGCACCTCGACTTCTACCTCGACTTCTTCCGCTTCGGCGCCCCGCCACACGGCGGTTTCGGCATGGGTCTCGCGCGCGTGCTGATGCTCCTGCTCGGCGAATCCTCGATCCGCGAGGTCACCTACCTGTTCCGCGGCCCGACCCGCCTCGCCCCGTAAGGTTCGAGCGACCGACGCCCGGGGTTCACTCCCCGGGCGTCGTCACGTCATAGGGGGCTCGTACCGTCGGCGCATGACCACCGTGCGCTCCGTGGACCCGCCGCCCTCGACCGGCGACTCCGCGCGGGCGGGGTGGGCGATCTCGCTGCGGGGCGTGAGCCGTTCCCGCGCGGGCAACCCCGTGCTGGGTGACATCGACCTCGAGATACGGCCGGGCGAGATCATTGCCTTCGTCGGCCCGATCGGGTGCGGAGCCTCGACGCTGCTGCGCGCGGTGACGGGCGCCGAGCGTCCCGACGCCGGAGTCATCACCGTCGACGGGCGCGCGGGGGCGGCGGCTCCGCGGATACCGGAGGTCCGTGACCGCACCCCCGTCGCGCGATTCGGCCGCGTGGGCACCTCGATCGCCGCCATGGCGCGGCGAGTGGGACGACCGGATGCCGAGGCCGAGGCGACCCGCCTGGCGCAGGTCGTGGGTCTCGGGGCGCTGGACAAGCTCGTGCACCGGCTCGCGCACGGCGACCGCCAGCGTTGGGCTCTCGCACGTGCTCTGGCGACCGGTCCCGGAGCCCTCGCGCTCGACGATCCTCTCGCCGCGCTTCCGACCGCGGCGCGGGCCGAGACGCGCGACCGGGTCGTGCACGAGCTCCGCGCGCGCCGGGTGACGACGCTCTGGGTCACGCGCGACACGGCCGAGGCCGCGGCCGTGGCCGATCGCCTGGTCGTCATGGATCGAGGCCGCGTCATCGCCGCGGGGTCTCCGGACGAGCTCTACACGCGCGTCGACGACGCCGTGGTCGCCGAGGTACTCGGCCCCGTCAACGCTGTGCCGGGTATCGTCGATGGCTCGATCGTCGAGGTCTGGGGCCGAGAGGTGCCCCTCGCCCGCCCCGCTGCCGACGGTCACTGCGAGGTCATCGTGCGCCCCGAGAACGTCCTGGTCATCGGATCGGACGACCCCGGGATGGATGCCGTCGTCGAGGCGACGACGTTCCTCGGCAGCGCGCGGCGATCCACCGTCCGCACCTCCGACGGCGTGCAGGTCGTCGTCGAGCACCCGTCCGAGCTCCGCTTGGACCCGGAAGATCACATCCGCGTCGCTCTCGCCCCGGCGCCCGCGACGATCCGACCGATCGGCTGAAACCCGGCTCTCGACGACCGGCCGCGCCCTGAGCGCTCGAGCTCTAGGCGGGGTAGTCGACGCAGGCGCGCTCGGCGACGACGGAACGCACGAAGCCGACAACCTCTTGGTGTGCGGGGTGCACCTGGTAGCGCTCGAGGGCCTCGGCATCCGCGAACTGGCTGACGAGGGCGACGTCCCAGTTGGTCTGCGGGGAGACCACGTTGCGCCCGATCTCGAGGTGCTCGATCTCGTCGATGACGTCGCGCAGCCCGAGCAGGCGTTCTTCGATCTGCTCGGCGTGCAGCGCACGCGTGTCGGCGTCGTCGGCGGCCAACTTCCAGAGGACGATGTGTCGGATGCTCACGCGCGGGTTCCTTCGGTGTCGGCAGCCAACAGGGTGGTGCGCAGTCGGTCGGCCGAGACGCGCCAGTGCGCGTGAAGCTCTCCGTCGATGAGGACGACGGGGATCTTCTCCCACCACTTCTCGTAGAGCGCGGCGTCATCCGCGATGGAGGCACGGTCGATGACCACGCGGTCCGCCACGTCGGAGGGGAGCTCGGCGACGACCGTCTCGACGATCTGCTCGGCGACCTCGCAGAGGTGGCAGTCGGGCTTACCGATCAACGTGAGGGTCGTCACGTCTTCATCCTAGGAGAACGAAAGGTGAGATCAGACCTCGACGTCGTAACCCGCGGCGATCCACTCGCCCGTGCCACCCTCGACGTTGGTGGCGTCGTGGCCACGCGCCGAGAGAGCCTCGACCACGCGCGCGGAGCGCCCGCCCGCCTGGCAGATGACGTCGAACGGCTCGGCGGGGATCTCGTCGAGGTGGTCACCCAGCGTCGACATGGGGATGTTCACGGCACCGGGGACGTGTCCCGCGGCGAACTCGTGCTCCTCGCGCACGTCGATGAGCGGACGATCGCGACCGGCGCGCAGCTCGGCGATGGTGATGGACTGCATGCTTTCCTCCGAAGAGCGGATCTGGCGGGCGCATACACGAAGCGCCCGTCGCATCGGACAGGCGCTCGGTGTGGTGGCCGCTTACTTCTTGTTGCGGCGCTGGTGACGAGTCTTGCGAAGCAGCTTGCGGTGCTTCTTCTTCGCCATGCGCTTACGGCGCTTCTTGATGACAGAACCCACGGAAAACCTCACTAAGTCGGGGTCTGGGTGCCGATGTCGGCCCCCGGGAACAGCAGGCGTTGGAAAAAAGCCTCGGATCAGTCTAGCCGACGTCGGACACCGGGCGTTGCACGGCCTCGGCGACCGCCGACTCCGGCACACGATAACTGCGTCCGAAGCGCACGGCGGGCAGTTCGCCGGCGTGAACCAGGCGGTAGACCGTCATCTTCGAGACGCGCATGAGCTCGGCGACCTCCGCGACCGTGAGGAAGCGCATGTCGGGAAGCTCTGCCATCGTTCACCCTTCGTCCAGGGTGGACTCACCCTTCGATGCTGGACACTCTAGGGTCTGGGTGCGACGGCTGTAAACCTATGTGACCACTGTGACTCGCGTATGCGAATCACCGTCCGGGCAGTTTGCGGAATGCGGTCGTCACCGAGTGCTTCACCGAGGCGGCCGCGCGGCCCACGACCTCGGCGTAATGCATCGCCGATTCCGGAAGAGCCGGCTCATTCTCGGCATCCACCGAGAAGAACGGCACCAGCCAGTCGTCGACCTCGTCGAGCGGAGCGACGGCCAGACTGTAGTACCGGTGCTGCCCCTCTTCGCGAACCGTGACGAGCTGCGCCTCGCGGAGCACCTTCAGGTGCTTCGAGACGGTCGGCTGGCTCACGCCGAGCGCCGACACGATCTGCGACACGCTCGTTCCGCGCTCGCCACCGGTCGCCCGCTCCAGGAGCAGCTGAAGGATGTCGCGACGCGTTCCGTCAGCGATCACGTCGAAGATGTCCGCCATGGCATTAGGTTAGCCGCGCCCCCGCCCGAGTACCATGATTCGGGTTCGGGCACCGAAAGGAGCGGCGCATGGCAGCGACGCCGAATGAGGTGCGCCTGTCCGTGCGCGCTCGACGCATGGCGGCCGAGGCATGGGACCGGCTGCGGAATCTGACGACGTCATCGCCGGCGCGATTCGCGGTCCTCGTCTTCGTCGCGCTCATCCTTCTCTTCACCGCGCTGTTCTCGCTCCCCCAGGCCTCGGCGAGCGGACAGCGCACGCCGTTCGCCGATGCCCTCTTCACCGCGGTCTCGACGATCTGCGTGACCGGCCTGTCGACGGTGAACATGTACACGCACTGGTCGCCGCTCGGCCACGTCATCACGTACATCGGCGTGAACGTCGGTGCGTTGGGTGTCCTCACCCTCGCGTCGATCCTGGGTCTGGTGATCTCGAAGCGGCTGGGCCTGCGGGCGAAGCTCATCGCCGCGGGCGACAGCAACCCACTGCGTGCCCACGGCGGCCCGGTCAACGAGGGCCAGACGGTTCGCCTCGGCGAGGTCGGCCAGCTTCTGCGGACCGTCGCCCTGTCGACCCTCGTGATCGAGGCGGGGCTCACGGTCCTCATCTACCCGTCACTCGTGATCGGCGGCATCGACCCCTTCGTCGCCCTGTGGGAGGCGCCGTATTACGCGGCGATGGCCTTCACCAACACGGGGTTCGTCCCGAATGCGGACGGGCTCACGCCGTTCGCACAGGACTACTTCCTGCTCACGGTGCTGATGCTGGGCGTCTTCCTCGGGTCGATCGGCTTCCCGGTCATCTTCACGCTGTGGCGTCATTACTGGCGATTCCGACTGTGGTCCCTGCACGCGAAGCTCACGATCATCACCACGGTGATCCTCTTCTTCGCCGGGGCTGGCGTCATTCTGCTGCTGGAATACGACAATCCCCTGACCTTCGGAAGCATGGACGCGTGGGACACGACGTTCCAGGCCTTCTTCCTCTCCGCGATGACGCGGTCCGGCGGCTTCTCGGTCATCGACATCGGCGACCTCAATGGAGCGACCCTGATCGTCGGGTCGATGCTCATGTTCGTCGGCGGGGGCTCGGCATCCACCGCCGGCGGAATCAAGGTCACGACCCTCGCGGTCCTCGCCCTCGCGGTGTTCTCCGAGGCCAAGGGACGTCCCTCGGTGCAGGCCTTCGGTCGACGCATCCCCAGCGATGTGCAGCGGGTCGCCCTCTCGGTCGTGGCGTGGGGAGCGACGATCGTCGCGATCTCGACGGTGACGATCAGCCGCATCACCGACGCACCGATCGAGCACGTGCTCTTCGACGTCATCTCGGGATTCGCCACCGTGGGCCTGTCGACGGGCCTGACCGCCGAGCTTCCCGACCCCGCCGTCTACGTTCTCGCCGTGACCATGTTCATGGGACGCATTGGTACTGTGACACTCGCCGCCGCGGTCGCGGCCTCGTCTCGATCGCAGCTGTACGCGCTGCCCGTCGAAAGGCCCATCGTTGGTTGAACGCATCCGCAGTGACGCCCCCGTCCTGGTGATCGGCCTCGGGCGGTTCGGTGCCGCGTGCGCCGGAGAACTCGATCGCCTGGACCGCGAGGTGCTCGCGGTCGACGGCAACCTCGAGCTCGTGCAGAAGTGGTCGGAGCGCGTGACCCACGCGGTCCAGGCCGATGCCCGCAACATCGACGCGCTGCGGCAGATCGGTGCGCAGGACTTCCAGGTGGCGGTCGTCGCCGTGGGCTCGCTCATCGAGGCATCCGTCCTCATCACCGCGAACCTCGTCGACCTGAAGGTTCCGCAGATCTGGGCGAAGGCCGTTTCGCAGTCGCACGGCAAGATCCTCGCTCGCGTGGGCGCGAACCACGTCATCTACCCCGAGGCAGAGGCTGGCGAGCGCGTCGCGCACCTGGTGAGCGGACGCATGCTCGACTTCATCCGCTTCGACGACGACTTCGTCCTCGCCAAGATGTACCCGCCCAAGCTCATCCGCGGCGTCGGTCTCAATCAGTCCGGTGTCCGCACGAAGTACAACGTGACGGTCGTCGGGGTGAAGAGTCCCGGCCGCCCGTTCCGCTACGCCGAGGCCGACACGGTCGTCACCAACCACGACCTCGTGATCGTGTCGGGCACGAACTCCGACATCGAGCGCTTCGCCGCGCTCGACCGCTGACGCTCTGGCGTCGTAAACGCGGCGGGAGCGAGGGCGCAACGGCGCGGCCGGTCCGCGCCGCGACGACGCCCCACCCCCACACATAAACGCTCGCCGCTCACAGAAACACGTGCTGCACGCGTTTCTGTGAGCGAACGGTGTTTATCGCGCGTCAGTTGCCCGCCGCGAGCTCTTTCGCACGAGCGAGCGCCGCTTCGGCCGCCGTCGTGAAGGTGTCGTCGAGCCTCGCGTCCTGCAGCACCGCGATGGCCCGTTCCGTCGTGCCCTTGGGACTCGTCACGCGGCGGCGGAGTTCAGCGGGATCGACATCCGACGCGGCCATCAGCGCGGTGGCTCCGATGAAGGTCTCTTCGGCGAGCATCCGCGCCTGGGCGTCGTCGAACCCCATGCGAACGGCTGCCTTCGTGAACTCCTCGACGAGGAGGAAGACGTAGGCGGGCCCGGAGCCCGAGATCGTCGACAGAGCGTCGATCTGCCCCTCGGGAACCTCGAGCACGGCCCCCACCGTCTCGAACAGCGCGCGGACGACGGCGACGTCGTCGGCGGATGCCGCCGGGCCGGCAGCGAGGCCGGTGACGCCCTTCCCCACGAGCGACGGCGTGTTCGGCATCGAGCGCAGCGTGGCCACCTCGGCGCCGAGGTGCTTCGCGAACGTGTCGAGAGTGACCCCGGCGGCGAGGCTGACCACCACGGCGCCCGGACGGAGGTGAGGAGCGATTTCGTCGAGCAGGTCGGGCACCATGACCGGCTTCACGCCGATGAGAACGATGTCGGCGGATGCCACGGCCGCGGCGTTGCCACCCGGAGCCGCCTCGAGGGCGACACTCGTGACCCCCTCGAGCTCGGCGAGCTCGGCGGCCTTCGCGATCGAGCGGTTGGTCGCGGTGACGCCACCGCCCGTCAGCCCGGCCGCGACGAGACCGCGGAGGATCGCTCCTCCCATCGAGCCGGCGCCGAGGATCGCGATCGGGGGCAGAGAGGTCGTGGCATCCGTCATGTCCGACAGTCTACGAAGGGCATCGATCCGCTCCCAGGCAACCCCGAGTGCGACCGAGAGGGGCGGGCGTTAGAGTCGGATCGCGGGCGTACCGGGGCACCCGCGAGCGACACGGAGGACCCTCTCATGACACTCTTCGACGGCATCAGCGCGCGTCTCGTCGACACCGACCGCCTCAGCGTGAACGTGCTCGAGAGGACCGGCGACGACCCCGCGACGTCGCCCGAGCACACGGTCGTGTTCGTGCACGGAAACGTGTCGTCGTCGCTGTTCTGGCAGGAGATCATGCAGGACCTCCCCAGCGACCTGCGCGTGCTCGCGATCGACCTGCGCGGGTTCGGCGGCACCGAGCACATGCCCGTCGACGCCACGCGCGGCGTCCGCGACTTCAGCGACGACGTCCACGCCGCCCTCGAGGCCCTCGGCATCCCCACCGCGCACCTCGTCGGATGGTCGATGGGCGGCGGAGTGGTGATGCAGTACGCGCTCGACCACCCCGTGCTGTCGCTGACGCTGCAGTCCCCCGTCTCGCCGTTCGGCTTCGGCGGCACGCGCCGCGACGGCTCGCGTCTCACCGACGACGACGCCGGCACCGGTGCGGGCGGCGCCAACCCCGACTTCGTCCAGCGCCTGACCGACCGCGACACCACCGACGAGGCACCCACATCGCCGCGGTCGGTGTTCCGGTCGGGATACGTCGCTGCGGGCTACGCGAGCGAGAACGAGGACGTGTGGATCGAGTCGATGCTGTCGACCTCGACCGCCGGCGGCAACTACCCCGGCGATGCCGTGGCGAGTCCGAACTGGCCGGGGTTCGCCCCCGGGACCATCGGCGTGCTCAACACCATGGCCCCCCGCTACTTCGACGTGTCGGGAATCGTCGACCTCGCCCGGAAGCCGCCGATCCTCTGGATCTACGGCACCGCGGATGCCATCGTCTCCGACGCGTCGTTCTACGACCTCAACCACCTGGGCGCCCTCGGTGTCATCCCCGACTGGCCCGGCGAAGACGTCGCCCCCGCGCAGCCGATGGTGTCGCAGACCCGCGACGTGCTCGCCGCGTACGCCGCCAAGGGCGGAGAGGTCACCGAGGTTCCGGTGGAGGGAGCCGGTCACGCCGCCCACCTCGAGCGCCCGGCCGCGTTCCGCCAAGCCCTGCTGACGCACATCGGCTACGTCGGGCGCCCCGCCGACCCCGCGCCTCCCACCGAGGCGATCATCCTGCGCTCCGCCGACTGACGCTCGCCCCGAAAGGCCACCGTGGAATACTGCCTGTTCACCGAACCCCAGCAGGGCTTCTCGTACGACGATCAGCTCGCTTTCGCCCGCTCTGCGGAGAACCACGGCCTGGATGGGTTCTTCCGTTCCGACCACTACCTCCGCATGGGGGAAGGCGACCCGCGTCCCGGCCCCACCGACGCCTGGACCACGCTCGCAGGACTCGCCCGCGAGACCTCTCGCATCCGGCTCGGCACCCTGGTGTCGTCGGTGACCTATCGGGTTCCCGGCATCCTCGCGATCCAGGTCGCCCAGGTCGACGCGATGTCGGGCGGACGTGCCGAGCTCGGACTCGGCACGGGCTGGTTCGAGCGCGAACATGCCGCGTACGGCATCCCTTTCCCCGCCAAGCGGTTCGACCTGCTCGAGGAGCAGCTCGCGATCGTCACGGGCCTGTGGGCGACTCCGGATGCCGAGACCTTCACATTCGAGGGCGAGCACTACCGGCTCGACGCGGCGCCCGCTCTGCCGAAGCCCGCGCAGGAGCAAGTGCCCGTGATCGTCGGCGGCGGCGGACCGAAGCGCACGCCGGCGCTCGCGGCGCGCTACGCGACCGAGTTCAACATCGGCTTCGTCGCCGAGGACGTCGTCGCCGAGAAGTTCGCGGTGGTCCGCGCTGCGTGCGACGACATCGATCGCGACCCCGCGTCGCTCAAGCTGTCGGTCGCGCTGCCCACGATCGTCGGGGCGGACGACGCCGAGATCGAGCGACGGTTGGCGGCGATCGGCCAGTCCCGGGAGCAGTTCGACAACGGGGCGAACATCATCGGGACGCCGGACGAGGTGATCGAGAAGGTCGGCCGTCTCCGCGAGCTCGGAGCGAGCCGCGTGTACTTCCAGCTGCTCGACCTCCGCGACGTCGATCACGCCGACCAGATCGGCACCGACGTCGTCCCGCACCTTCCGCGCTGACACCCGCGCCGGGTTGCGGCCGTCGGCGTGTCGACGATTGCGTCAGTCGGCGTCGCGTCGCAGTTCGAAGAAGGACTGCAAGCGATCGGATGCCTCTCGCTCGGCGACCCCGCCGACCACCTCGGCCCGGTGCGGCAGACGCCTGTCGCGCAGGACGTCGTACACGGATCCGGCGGCACCGGCCTTGGCATCCCACGCTCCGAAGACGACCCGCGGAACGCGCGCCTGCAGCACGGCTCCCGCGCACATCACGCAGGGTTCGAGGGTGACGACGAGCGTGCAGCCCGCAAGGTGCCACGTGCCGAGGGCCTCCGCCGCGCGACGCAGCGCGACCACCTCGGCGTGGGCGGTCGGGTCGTGGGTCGCCTCGCGGAGATTCCGGCCCTCCCCGCGCACGGTCCCCGATGCGTCCATCACGACGGCACCGACCGGGACGTCGCCCTCGGCGGCGGCGGCGTCGGCGAGCACCAGTGCGCGGCGCATGGCCGAGATGTCGAGGGCGGTGGGGATCACGCGGGCTTCCGGATTTTGCAGGCGGAGTCGTCGCGATCGAGCGACTAGCCTTGAGCCTATGCGTGTCCACGTCGCCGATCACCCGCTCATCACCCACAAGCTGACCGTGCTGCGCGACGAGCAGACCTCGTCGCCCGTCTTCCGTCAGCTGACCGAAGAGCTCGTGACCCTGCTGGCCTACGAGGCGACGCGCAACGTCCGGGTCGAGACGATCGAGATCAAGACCCCGGTGACCCTCACCGAGGGCGTCAAGATCAGCGAGCCCCGCCCCATCGTCGTGCCGATCCTGCGCGCCGGTCTCGGCATGCTCGAGGGCATGGTGAAGCTCCTTCCCACCGCCGAGGTCGGCTTCCTCGGCATGGTGCGCGACGAGGAGACGTTCCAGCCCACCACGTACGCCGAGCGCCTGCCCGACGACCTGAGCGACCGTCAGTGCTTCGTGCTCGACCCGATGCTCGCCACCGGCGGGTCGCTCGGTGCCGCAATCAAGTTCCTGTTCGCGCGCGGCGCGCAGGACGTCACCGCCATCTGCCTGCTCGGCGCCCCCGAGGGCGTCGCGGCGATCGAGAAGCAGGTCGAGGGCCACGACGTCACGCTCGTGCTGGGTGCTCTCGACGAGCGCCTCAACGAGAAGGGCTACATCGTGCCCGGTCTCGGCGACGCGGGCGACCGCCTGTACGGCACCGCCTGACGCGGGGTCACGCCCGCGGCGGGGCCGCACCCGCGGCAGGACCGCACCCCCGCGGCAAGGGCCTGATCTCACGGTTTGGGGCGCCATTCCGCGTTTGGGGCGTGAAAAACCGCGCCCCGAACGGAAACCCACGCCCCAAACCCCGCACGACAGGCCGGCTTCGGGCTCAATCGGCCTCGGCGACCAGCCGCGCGAAGCCGCTGAGCCGCGCCACACCCTCGGGCGGCGCGGTCCCGCCCAGGGCCGGGGCCCGATCTCACGGTTGGGGCGCCATTCCGCGTTTGGGGCGTGAAAAACCGCGCCCCGAACGGAAACCCGCGCCCCAGACCCCGCACGACAGGCCGGCTTCGGGCTCAATCGGCCTCGGCGACCAGCCGCGCGAAGCCGCTGAGCCGAGCCACCCCCTCGGGTGTGCGGGGAAGGTCGTCGAGCAGCGACGGCGAGTACACGACGTACGCCGTCTGCATCGCGCGTGAGATCGCGACGTTGATGCGGTTGCGCAACAGCAGGAACTCCAGGCCGCGCGGAGCCTCGCGCCCGGAGGACGCGGCGAGGGTGAGGATGGCGACGACGGCCTCCTTCCCTTGGAAGCGGTCGACCGTCCCGACGGGCACGTCGCCGAAACCAGCCGTGGCGAGGGCTTCTTCGACCGCGACCTGCTGAGCGTTGTACGGGGTGATGACGATGATGTCTTGCGCCCGCAGGGGTCGCGGCTCGTGCACGGTCGCGGAGTCGCCCGCTCCCCCCTCGGCACCGGTCCACTCGCGTCCGACGAGGTCGCCCACGAGACGCGCGACCTCGGCCGCCTCTTCGTTCGAGCAGGTCGAGTTGCCTCGGTGCCGCACCGGCACCACGTGCACACCGGGCTCGACACCGTCGAGCCGACGCAGCGCGGTCGAGGGGTGCGCCGCGAGCCGGCCCTCGTACGACAGCCGCGACACCGGGCCCGCCACCGCGGGATGCATCCGCCGCGTACGGGCGAGGAAGTAGCCGAGCTCGGGGGGCACGACCTCGGCTCCGTCGATGATCCACCCGAGCGCCGAGGTGTCGACCGGCTCAGGATGCGTGCCCTGACTCACCTGCGGCAGCTGCTGCGGATCGCCCAGGAGCAACAACCGCTGCGCCGAGAGCGAGACGGCGATGGTCGACGCGAGCGAGAACTGCCCCGCCTCGTCGATGACGAGGAGATCGAGGCTGCCGCGTGGAACGCGGGTCTCGTGACTGAAGTCCCACGCGGTGCCGCCGACGACGAATCCGTGGGCGGCGTTCTCGGCGGTGAAGGCGGCCACCCCGTTCTTCGGCAGCACCGTGAACGCGTGCGGAGCGCTCGGGTCTTTGGGCGCCTTACCGACACGGGATGCCGGGACCCCGGCCGCGATGACCTGGTCGAGCATGTGCTCGATCGTCGCGTGCGACTGAGCGACCACCCCGATCCGGTAGCCGCGTTCGGCGACCAGCCGGGCGATGACGTGGGAGCCCACGTACGTCTTGCCCGTCCCGGGAGGGCCCTGGACGGCGAGGTAGCTGTGCTCGAGGTCGGCGACGCTGCGTGCGATCGCGGTGACCTCGTCATCGCCCGGACTGCCGTCGACGGCGGTCACGGGCGCGAGCGCCCCCGAACGGGTGCGCGGCGGAACGCGGCGCAGGATGTCGGCGGCGGGG
>NZ_JARHXC010000032.1:0-8291 GCF_029222405.1 Microbacterium sp. Kw_RZR3
AGGAAGCGTCAGCGCTCCGCAATCGCGAACCCGCCGGAGGGCAGGACCACCGTGGTCTCACCGTCGAACGCGGTCGTGCGAAGCAGCGCACCGCGGGCGTCGTAGACGCGCACCGTTCCGCCGCCCGTGACGGTCGTCCGCTGCGCACCGGGCGCGCTGGACTGCACGAGCTCGCTGCGGCTTCCGGCGCCCTCGAGGACGAGGCGCGACACGAACGGCCGCACGATGAGTCCGTCGAGCATCAGATCGCCGCGCTGGGCGGTGACGTTCAGCTCCGTCCGCCGCTCCGACACGGGGGCGGTGAGCGCGTGCGGCAGCAGCGCCCCGGGCGTCGGGGAGATACCCGGCGCGGGGCCCGTGATCTTCAGCGCCCCGTTCCCGCGCCAGCGCGAGAGCGACTGCTCCCCCGGCTGCGAGAACACGACCGGCTCGACCCAGCGCTTCGTGTCGGCGGAACCGATGTCCCACGTCGCGCTCTGCCCGGGCTTCAGAGTGAGAGCGTCGCCCGACCAGCTCGACTCGCCCGTCCACGACGTCGGCGTCGACACGGTGCCGTCGGTGGAACTGGCATCCTCCGCCTGGACGAACGTCAGGCCGACGCGGTCGGTGACGGACGTGAGGGCCGTCGCACGCGCGGCCACATCGGGGTGCGCGTCGAGGGCGAGCGCGGTCAAGAGCCCGTGGATGGTCGACTCCGCGCCGCTGTTCCGGTTCACGGTCCCGTCGGGCTGCAGGCCGTCGAAGGTCACACCGGTCGACGGGTCGTACATCTGCGCTCCGGCGTGGTTCGCGCCGAAGAACCACGCGGCCTGCAGTCCCGCGAGCTCGGCGAATGCCGACGATCCGGTCGTATCGGCCAGGGCGAGCAGCGACTGCACGCGCGAGTCCGCACCGTACGCGATCTGGACGCGATCGGTGGGGCTCGGGAACCAGCCGTTGTCCGGCCCTCCCGCTGTCAGCAGCGTGGTGGTGAAGCTCGTGGCATCCGTGATCGCCGGGGCGACGAGCGCATCGTCGCCGAAGAGGTCTCCCGCCTCGGCGAGGGCCGCGGGCATCTGCGAACCCCACGCGTGCCACATCGCGGGCGACTGCGCCCACGGCAGGATCGCGCCGTACGGCCACTGACGGGTGTTCCCGGATGCCATCGCCGCGACGCCCTCGGCGAGCTGTCGCGCCGCGGTGGCCGAGGTGTCGTCACCGGCGCGGACGGCCGCGGTCAGTCCGAGGACGGCCTCGGCCGAGGCATCCGCCCCGTCGACGATGAGCCACGCGGGCACGCGCATGCCGTCGGCCTCGGTGTACTGGCCGTACTTCGACAGCACGTCGCGTTCGATCGCGCCGCGCGACAGGGCCAGCCGCTCCTTGAGGAAGGCGGCGAAATCGGGGTCGTCGTCGACGAAGGCCGCATACCCCTCCCCCAGCGCCCAGACCGTGCGTGCCGTCCAATAGCTCGGGCCCGAGTCGGACGGGTCGGGCAGCTCAACGGGCTCGGCGGACGGGTTGAGCTCGCCGTCCGGCTGCATCCAGAGCACGACGTTGCCGGCCGAGGGTCCGTCCGTCGTCTGGTGGTAGGCGACCGTCCGCAACAGCTCGTAGGCCTTGTCCCGGCTGTCTGCGTCGCCGGTCTGCTTCCAGTGCCGGAGGTAGACGACGGCGGCGCGGGTGTTGTCGTCGGCGTTGTACGCGCCCTGGCCCCAGTGACCGGTCGCGGAGTCGAGCGGACCTCCACCGACACGCTCGAAAGTGCCGCCGTCACGGGCATCGGCGTAGGTCCACGGCGCGAGGAGGGTGGGTTCCTCGGTCTGACGGTAGGTCGAATGGCCTTCGACGCCCGCGGGAGGGGTGGCCTCGTCGAGGAGGAAGTCGAGATGGGCGAGGTTCGTCAGCGGCGCGGCCGGGGCGGCCTCGGCCGTGGCGGTGGACGAGGTCGCGAGGGCCGACGCCGGGCCCGCCGTGAGCGGCACGGCCAGGGCGACGGCAGCGAGAGTCGCCGTGATGCGCGCACTCCATCGTGCGTTCATGGGAGGGGGATCCTTTCGATGGGGGGGCCGTCCGCCCGCACCCGAGCGGTGGGGCTCGGGCGCGGCCCGACGCGTCAGTCAGTGCGCTCGAGCAGGGCGACGCCGATCTTCGAGTCGGCCATGCCGTAGAACACGAAATGGCGGCCGTCGATCTCCTCGATCGCGGTCGGGAAGACCACGTTGGGCACGATGCCGCTGCGCTCGTCGTCGGTCTCGGGGGCCAGCAGCGGCTCGGGCGTCCGGGCGATCACGCGGCTCGGGTCATCGGCATCCAGGATCAAAGCACCCGCGGCGTAGTTCACCTTCTGCTGCTGCGAGAACGCGCTGTCGATTACGCCGGTCACGCCGTGGTGCAGCACGAGCCAGCCCTCGGGGATCCGCAGCGGGGGCGGTCCCCCGCCGATCTTGACGGCCTCGAAGGGGAACTCGGGACCCGCGACGAACCGGTGCTGCTCCCACAGCGCGAGGTTCGCAAGGTCCTCGCGGACGGATGCCACGGGCACGTAGCTGATCCAGATGGACTGCCGTTCGTCCTCGACCCCGGCCGGGACCCGCACGCCCTGTCCGGGCTTCGTCTCGCCGAGATCCCACATGGGTCGGTGCAGCACGGCGAACGCCTCGCTGCCATCGGGGGCCGTGACCGTCTCGGGGAAGAAGACCGTGTCCTTGTTGTGGAACAGGTTCAGGTCCATGTCGAGGTCGTCCTGGTACCGGAAGAGCACCGGGCCGAGCCGCCGCCAGTCGCGCAGGTCCTCGGAGACGGCGACGGCGGTGCGCGGGCCCAGGGGGCCATAGGCGACGTACGTCATGACGTGCAGCCCCAGGGCTTCGATCCACGTCGTGCGCGGGTCTTCGGTTCCGGCGTTGTCGGCGCCGCGCTCCCACCCGCGGTCGGGCTGGAGCACCACGCCCTCGCGTTCCACGGCGACGGGCACACCGTCCTCGACGACGACGCGGGCGAGGCCCACGCGCGAGACGTTGCCCTCGGCGACCAGGCGCGGCAGCAGGTACAGCTCGCCGTCGGGGCCGCGACCCGAGGCCGGGTTGAGCACCCCCTCGGCTTCGTCGATGTTGCCGGGCTCGGGGGTCATCACCACACCCACGCGCGTGAGGCGGTAAGGGACGGGGGATTCGGGGGTCATTGTCATCCTTTCACTCCGGATCCGAGGTCGTTGGAGGTGAAGTAGCGCTGGAAGATCAGGAACAGCGCCACCGCGGGGGCGGCGAGCACGACGGCGCCGGCCATCATCGCGCCGAAGGGGTTGGTGGTGGAGGCGGCGATCGTGGAGATGAAGTTCGCCAGCGACACCGCGAGCGGCTGCATCGTGGCGTCCTTCGTGATGAGGAAGGGCCACAGGAACTCGTTCCACGGACCGATGAAGGTCAGCAGCACCGCCGTCAGCAGCGCCGGGCGCACGAGCGGCAGCGCGACGCTCCAGAGCAACCGGAACTCGTTCGCTCCGTCGATGCGGGCGGCGTCGAACAGTTCCTTGGGGAGCTGCAGGAAGTACTGCCGGAAGATCACGACCGCCGTGGAGTTGATGAAGAACGGCAGGATCATGCCGAGGTAGCTGTCGCTCAACCCGTAGTCGCGGGCGATCATGACGTACAGCGGGATCATGAGCAGCTGAAACGGGATCACCTGCACCAGCAGCACGAGCGCGAAGGTCGCGGACCGGCCGCGCCATTTCAGCACCGCCAGCGCGTACCCGGCGAGCACCCCGAACACGATCGTGCCGAGGATCACTCCCCCGGTGAAGATCCCCGAGTTGACCAAGCCCTTCAGCAGATTGATGCGTCCGTCGATCGCCGTGTAGTTCTCCAGCGTCAGGTTCGATGGGTGCGGGAACGCCCCCGCGATCGTGGAGTCCGGGTTCGTCTGCAGCGAGCCCACGACCATGTAGTAAAAGGGGAACAGGAACGCCAGGGCGCCGAGCGTCAGGACGCCGTAGGTCACGATCTTGGTCTTCATGATTCCTCCCTCCCCACGAAACGGCGTTGGAGCGCCGCGATGATCAGCACGAAGATGATCAGCACCACCCCGATGGCCGCGGCGACGTCGGGGTGCTGCTGCTCGATGCCCTTCTGGTAGATGAGGAGCACGGGCGACGTCGACGCCCCGTTGGGGCCGCCGCCGTTGGTGAGCAGGTACGGCTCGGTGAAGAGGTTCGCGCCGGTGATCGTGGCGAGCAGCACCACGAGGAACGTCGCCGGACGCACGCCCGGAACGGTCACCGAGAAGAACTGCCGAAGGCGTCCGCCGCCGTCGACCGCGACCGATTCGTACAGCTCGCGCTGCACGTTCTGCAGCGCCGCGAGGTACAACAGGATGTAGAACCCGAGTCCCTTCCACGTCACGAACAGGGCGATCGTCGGCATCGCCAGCGCGGAGTTGACCAGCCACGACGGGTTCGGTGCGAGCGGGCCGAGGGCGTTGTTGATCAGCCCGTCGTTCGAGAACAGGAACAGCCACACCGCGACCACCGCGACGGATGCCGTGACGTAGGGCACGTAGAACGCGACCCGGAAGAACGCGCGGGCGCGCACCACGCGGTCCAGCGCCGTGGCCAGCACGATCGACAGCACGACCGTCAGCGGGACGTTGATGAGCAGGAAGATCCCGACGTTGCCGAACGATCGCCACACGGCCGGATCGCTCAGGGCCGTGACGTAGTTGTCGAGCCCGACGAACGGCCGCGCGACGTTCGCGCCCGGGGCGGTGAAGAAGTAGTCGTGGAACGACATCCACACCGCGAACACGATGGGGTACGCGAAGACGACCGCGATGAAGATCAGGTACGGAGCGGAGAACAGGATGCCGAGCGGCTGCGCCCCGAGAAGTCGGCGACGCTTCTTCCCGGCATCCCCCGCTCCCCCCGCACGTCCGGACCGGCCGGGGTCGCCCCCGGTCCGCCCGGACGTGCGGGTGAGATCGACGATCATGTCACTTCCCCGCCGCGAGCTGGTCGATCCGGGTCTGGGCGTTGGAGAGGAATGTGTTCACGTCCTCTTCGCCGAAGATGACCGCCTTGGAGTACTCGTCGCGGAAGGCCTGCCAGATCTCGACCGAGCTGACGACGTTCGGCACCTCGACCGTGCGCGCGGCCTGGTCGCCGAACTGCTGGTAGGCCGGGTTGGCGCTGAAGTAGTCGGCGTACGTGGTGGTCAGGTCGGTGCGCAGCGGCATCTGCCCCGTCTCCTCCAGCCACTTCCCGTCCTGCTCCTGGCTGGTGGCGAACTTCAGCACCTCCCACGCGGTGCCCTTGTTCTGGCACGCGGTGAACAGGCCGACGTTCTTCGCGTCGCTGAAGGTCCAGGTCTGGTCGGCCGCGGTGCCCTTCTCCGTCGGCACGGGCACGGCACCCCAGTTGACCTTGTCCTTGTAGACCGAAACGGCCCACGGCCCGACGATCGCCATCGCAGCCTTGCCGTCGGCGAACGCGTCGCCCTGGTACTGCTCGTTGCCGGCGAGCTTGTCGGCGTAGATGGTGCGCCAGAAGTTCGCGACGGCCTCACCGTCGGCGTCGTTGAAGGTGGCCTTGCCGTCCTCGACGAGCTGCTTCCCGCCGGTCTGCGCGGCGTACAGCGGATAGAAGTCGAACCACGACTGGAAGAACTCGCTCGTGGGCGCCGGGTTGATGGCGTAGTCCGAGACGCCCGCCGCCTTCAGCTTCTGCGAGGTGGCGAGGAACTCGTCGTACGTCGACAGCTGCGGGTTCTCGGCGTCGAGGCCGGCTTTGGCGAAGAGGTCCTTGTTGTAGAAGATCATCACCGGGTTGCTCTTCCAGGGCAGCTGGTAGAAGCCGCCGTCATCGGAGCGGTACTGGTCGGCGAGGTCGCCACTGCGCTCGGTGATGTACTGCTCGCCGTCGGGGAAGTCCGACAGGTTCACGAGGCCGCCCTGGCGCTGGAATCCGGGCACCGCGGCGGGCGAGGTGTTGAACACCAGGCACGGGGCGTTGCCGGCGGTGATCGCCGCGCCGATGACCTCTTCGCTGGAAGACCCGGCGGGGATCTCCTGCGCGGTGATCTGCTCGTCGGGGTGGTCGGCGTTCCAGGCCTCCACCATCTGCTGGCCCCACGCGATCTCCGCCGCGTTGTTGGAGTACCAGATCGTGATGGGGCCCTTGGCATCCATTCCGGATGCTCCCCCGCCACCTCCGCTGCACGCGGAGAGGGCGAGGATGCCGGTGGCGGCTACTGCTGTGGCGAGAATGCGTCGTCGCATGTCTTCCTCCTTGTGGGGCGGGCGGGGGCCCGCGGGTGTCAGCTTCGGATCGGCGGCGCGGTGGAGTCGCGCACCTGCAGGCCGGGGTCGGCGAGGGCTAACGTCTCGGGCTCTCCCCCCGCGATCGCCTCGAGCAGAGCGCGGGCCGCGGCCGCTCCCCAGCCCCGCGCATCGGTGGAGACGCTCGTGAGGGCGGGGAACAGGTGCCGGCCGAGTTCGGTGTCGTCGAACCCGGTGATCGAGAGGTCGCGGGGCACCGACAGGCCGCGGCGCTGCGCCGTGCCGAGCCCCGCGACAGCCATGTTGTCGTTCGAGTACACGATCGCCGTGGGCGTGACCTCGGCGTCGAGCAGGGCCGTGGTGGCCCGCGCCCCGTCGGCGGCGCTGAAGTCCGTCTCGACGACACGGGCCCGGATGCCGCGCGCTCGCGCCGCGGCCTCGAACGCCGCGGCGCGGTGGCGTCCGTGCAGCATCGCGAAGGGTCCCGCGACGTGGGCGATGTCGGTGTGCCCGAGGTCGGCGAGGTGGTCGACGGCGAGGCGGATGCCGGCGCCGTCGTCGACCGAGACCGAGGTGAAGGGGCTGTCGACGTCGGGGACGCCGAGGGTGACGGCCGCGATACCGAGGCTCGCGACGAGTTCGATCCGCGGATCGTCGGCTCGGAGGTCGGAGAGGATCACGCCGTCGACGCGACGGTCGGCCGCGAGTCCGCGGTAGGTCTCCTCTTCGTGACGGCCCGGAGTGGCGGCCGCGAGCACGAGGACCTGTCCCGAGACGGAGAACTCGTCCTCGACGCCCGCGATGAACGAGGGGAAGAACGGGTCGGCGGCGATGACGTCGGGGCTGCGGCCGATGACCAGGCCGCACGCGAAGGCGCGGCCGACGCTGAGCGACCGCGCCCGCAGGCTCGGGCTCCACCCCATCTCGGCGGCGACGGAGAGGATGCGGTCACGTGTGTCGGGGGCGACGCCGGCGCGGCCGTTCAGCGCGAACGACACGAGGCCCTTGCTGACGCCGGCGCGGCGCGCGACGTCGGCGATGGTGGGTCGCGTCTCGTTCGTCATGGTGCACCTCGTCGTGGCATCCGTCGGCCTAAACCGGTTCAGTGGGATCGAGACTAAACCGGTTCAGGTCGAACGTCAAGCCCTCGCCGCTCGCGACGCGCGGCGGTGCACCCTCGGTTGATTCGGGTTGGGGCGCATTCCTCCGTGCGGGGCGCGGCTTCGCGCGCGCCGCACGGGAACTCGCGCCCCGAACCTCAGCCTCGCGCGCCCGTGCCGCAACCCCTCCCCGATGTCGGAGGCCCTCGATAGCGTGAGGACATGAGCGAACGCGAGTACGACCTGATCGTCATCGGAGCCGGCCCCGTCGGTGAGAACGTCGCCGACCGCGCGGTGCAGGCGGGGCTCACCGCCGTGATCGTCGAATCCGAGCTCGTCGGCGGCGAGTGCTCCTACTGGGCGTGCATGCCGTCGAAGGCGCTGCTGCGCAGTGGAGCTGCGCTCCGCGCCGCGCGCGACGTCGACGGCGCGAAGCAGGCCGTCACCGGCGACCTCGACGTCGCCGCTGTCCTTCGTCGCCGCGACACGATGACGAGTAATTGGGACGACGCCGGTCAGGTCTCGTGGCTCGAGGGTGCGGGCATCGAGCTCGTGCGCGGCCACGGCCGCCTCACCAGTGAGAAGACGGTGCGCGTCACGGCCCACGACGGCACCACCACCGACCTCGTCGCACGCCACGCGGTCGCGGTGTGCACGGGGTCCGCGGCGCTGATCCCCGGCATCCCGGGGCTCGCCGACATCGAGCCGTGGACGAGCCGCGAGGCGACCGCGGTACAGAGCGTCCCGGCCTCGCTCGCGATCCTCGGCGGCGGCGTCGTCGGCGCCGAGATGGCGACGGCCTTCGCGAGCCTCGGCGCCGAGGTCACGATCATCGCGCGCTCGGGGCTGCTGGGCGGCACCGAGCCGTTCGCCGGCGAGCTGGTCGCGGATTCGCTCCGCGAGCGCGGCGTCACGGTGAAGACGGGCGTGGATGCCACGGCC
>NZ_JARHXC010000330.1:0-6221 GCF_029222405.1 Microbacterium sp. Kw_RZR3
TGGGGCGCGGGAGGCGCTGAGGATCGCGCGTCCGGGCGTCGGGGGCTCCTCGAGGACGCGCTCCCGCATCGCGGGGCGCGCGCGCGAGCCCCGGGCGCGGACGACGATCTCCCGCCACTCGAGAGGCGTTCCGCGTGCGAGAGGCGCTGCGATCCGCGACCGCAGGGTGTCGTGCTACCGCGGAGCGAAACGAGCGGGAGGCTGCTCGGGGCCGGGGCCGTCTGCCTCGAGCATCGGTGGGGTTCCGATGATCGTGCGCTCGCGGTACCAACGCTCGGACTCCGCGGCGGCGCGCACACGGGAGTCGGGGTCGTTCTCCAGTGCGGCGATCACGTCGTCGGGCAGCTCGTGCTCCCCGGCGAGGAACCACCGGTCGACGACCGACCCGTCGCGCACCACGCGACGCGCACGCTCGTCGTCGCGGGGGAGCCCCTCGGGCGGGGTGTCGGCGCGGTCGATCCCGAGGTGCAGATTCGCGGGGGCCAGAATCTTGCCCGGTTGATAGTCGGGCTGGATGTAGAGACTGACGACGACGCCGCCACCCTTCCATTCCAGGGGATGGAGGGCCATCCCGTCCCCCTCGGTCCACCGCACGTCGTCGAGGGTCCACTCCGACCAGTCGTCACCGTCGGTGTGAAACGCCCACCGCTCCGATCGAGAGGTGAGGAACGATGCCACGGCCTGCGCCCGTATGCGCACCTCGTCTTCCTCGCCCTCGAAGAACACCGACAGATTCGGCGCCCACGCGGACGACAGGAGATCCCAGTCGCCGGCCGCGAAGCGCCCACTTTCCACGTCGGGCGTCCACCCCGTGTCGGCCAGCCCCGTCGCGAGCGACTCGGCATCGCGCAGGAGGGTGTCGGCGTCGGCGGCGGCGAGCAGGGCGAGAACCGCTTCGGGTAGCTCGACGGTGGGGCGTCCCTCGACGTCGCTCATTGAGCCTGCGCCTCGCCGATCGCGGTCGCCACGCTGCGGAACAGCTCGAGGACGCCGACGTCTTCGCCGGCCTCCATCCGCTTGGAGATCATGGTCATCGGGAACGCGAGGTCGTCGGGTCCGCCGAACCGGAGCGCAGCATCGCTCCCGAACTCGTCGTCGACCTGCACCCACTCCGCGCCGGTCACGCGGGCGAGGACGTCGCCGAACACGGTCCCCAGCGACTGCAGCTTCCACGTCTCGTCGGGGCGGACCTCGGCGACGAGAGCTGCGATCACCGAGAGCGCGGTGTGGTTGTCACTCCGGTCGAGCGGGGCATCGGCGCTCACCGACGTCCACACCCACTCTCGACGCGCGTCCATCTCGGCGGCGAGGTCGGCCGACAGAGGACCCGAGATCGGCCCCTCGGCCGGTGCCGTCGGCGGGACGGGCGAACCGACGGGCGGCGACGCCTGTTGGCCCTCGGGTCGCGCGCCGCCGAACAATCCGCGGAAGCCCTTCGAGGCCACGGCGTCAGACCTGCGTCCCGCGTGAGGCGGCGGCATCCGGACCCGGGGCGAGGGTCACGACGGGGAGCGGCTCGGGGCGCTTGGGATTCACGTGATCACCCGACGACTGGTGGCGCAGGCGCCGCAGTACCCACGGCACGAGATACGACCGCGCCCACACGAGGTCTTTCTCGCGCGCGGCGCGCCAGGTCGTCGCCGCGAGCGCCTCCGGCTGCATCGGCTGCAGGTCGTTCGGAACGTTCAGCGCCCGCAGCACCATGCGCGCGACCTCGTGGTGGCCGAGAGGGTTGTAGTGCAGGCGATCGTCGTCGAAGAAGCGCATGTCCTGCACCTCTTTCAGCCCCCACTGGTCGGCGACGACGCAATCGTGCGCATCGGCGATCGCGCGGATGTTCTCGTTGTAGATCGCGACCTTGCCCCGGATGCCGCGGAACACGGGCGTGAACTCCGTGTCGATGCCCGTGAACACGACGACGGTGGCGTTGTCGCGGCGCAGGCGGATGATGGCATCCTCGAACTGCTGGGCCACGGCATCCGGATCGGTTCCGGGGCGGATGACGTCGTTTCCCCCCGCGGAGAAGGTGATGAGGTCGGGCTTGAGCGCGAGGGCCGGCTCGATCTGGTCGGCGACGATCTGGCCGATGAGCTTTCCGCGGACGGCGAGGTTGGCGTAGGCGAAGTCGTCGACCTGCGTGGCGAGCACCTCGGCGACGCGGTCGGCCCAGCCGCGGTGGCCCCCGTCGGGGAGCGGGTCTCCGATGCCCTCGGTGAACGAGTCGCCCAGGGCGACGTAGCGCCGCCAGGGGTGCGGGCCGACGTTGTCGGGCGAAGACGAGGTGCGGGGCGAGTGCGGATCGAGTGTCATCGAAACCTCCGACCCCCAGGCTAACCCGGGCCTCCGACACGGCAAGGGGCGCATCCGGCGGGCGCGGCGCGGCGGGTACGCGCGGCGGCGCACCCATAAACACGGTCCACGCGCAGAAACACGCTCTCCCCGCGTTTACGTGAGCAAATCGCGTTTATGGCCGGTGCGCGGGCCGATCCGTCCACACCCCGGCGCACGCCCGGTCGGTGGTGACCTATCGTTGATGTTCGCGCTCGCGAGGGATGGAGGTTCGATGCTGGAAGACGAAACCCGCACCCAGAACCTGGAACACCCTCCGATGCCCGCCGATGGCGGCGCGCCCCTGAAGATCGCGAGCCCTGGCCCGGTTGCGAGCCCCGGCCCGGTTGCGAGTCCGGGCCCGGTGGCCAGCCCCGGCCCGGTCGCGAGCCCAGCCCTGGTGGCGAGTCCCGGCCCCGTCGCGAGTCCCGGCCCCGTCGCAAGCCCTGGCCCGTCGGCGAGCCCCGGCCCCGCTCCCGTGTCTCCCGCTGCCGCGGGCACCGAGCCCGCGGCATCCGCTCCCGTCGATCCCACCCACGCCACCGCGCCCGTTGCCGACCACCCGATGCCGGGCGATGCCCCGGCTCCGCTCGACGGCACCGAGCCGCACTTCGGGTCGTTCGCGGCCGAGCACCTCTCGCCGTCGTTCCCGCAGCGTGCGCCCTGGGGAACCGCCCAGCGTCTGCGTGCGTGGCAGGCCGAGGCACTGGATCAGTACTTCGGCTCCGACGGTCCCGACGGTGTGGGCAAGGGTCCCCGCGACTTCCTCGCCGCGGCCACCCCCGGTGCCGGTAAGACCACCTTCGCCCTGCGCCTCGCCTCCGAGCTCATGCGCCGAGGCGTCGTCGACCGCATCGTCGTCGTCGCCCCCACCGAGCACCTCAAGACCCAGTGGGCCGAGGCGGCCGCGCGCGTCGGCATCCGTCTCGATCCGTACTTCTCGAACCGCCACGCCACGCCGTCACGGCAGTACCACGGCGTCGCCGTCACCTACGCGCAGGTCGCCGTCAAGGCCGAGGTGCACCAGCGACTGACGATGGATGCCAGAACCCTCGTCATCCTCGACGAGGTGCACCACGGCGGCGACGCCCTCAGTTGGGGCGACGCGCTGCGCGAGGCCTACAGTCGAGCGACCCGCCGTCTGCTGCTCTCGGGAACGCCGTTCCGCAGCGACACGGCGCCCATCCCGTTCGTCGAGTACCACCCGAACTCCAAGGGCATCCGCCTCTCCCGAACCGACTACGCCTACGGCTACAAACGCGCCCTTGAAGACGGCGTCGTCCGGCCGGTCTTCTTCCTCGTCTACGCCGGGCAGATGCGCTGGCGCACCAAGGCGGGGGAAGAGATGGAGGCCCAGCTCGGCCAGGACAACACCAAAGACATCACGTCCCAGGCCTGGCGCACCGCGCTCGATCCGAACGGCGACTGGATCCCCGCGGTCCTCCGCTCTGCCGACCGGCGCCTCACCGAGGTGCGTGAGACGGTTCCGGATGCCGGCGGCTTGGTCATCGCGACCGACCAGACCGCCGCGCGCGCCTACGCCGCCATCCTCGAAGACATCGGGGGCGAGAAGGTCACCGTCGTCCTCTCCGACGAGGCCGAGGCCTCGAGTCGCATCGAGGACTTCTCCAAGGGCACGAGCCGCTGGATGGTCGCCGTCCGCATGGTGTCGGAGGGCGTCGACGTCCCCCGCCTCGCCGTCGGCGTCTACGCCACGAGCGCCTCGACCCCGTTGTTCTTCGCCCAGGCCATCGGCCGTTTCGTCCGCGCGCGGCGCCGCGGTGAGACCGCGAGCGTGTTCCTGCCGAACGTGCCGCAGCTGCTCGCCCTCGCGGGTGAGATGGAGGCCCAGCGCGAGCACGCCCTCGACCGCGACAGCGACGCGGACGACCAGTGGAACGCCGAAGAAGACATGATGGATGCCGCCGAGCGCGAGGACAAGGCATCCGACGCGCTCGAGCAGGAGTTCGAGTACCAGGCGCTGGGTTCGCTCGCGCACTTCGACCGCGTGATGTTCGACGGGCAGGAGTTCGGCCAGCTCGCGGTGCCCGGAACCATCGAGGAGGAGGAGTTCCTCGGCATCCCGGGTCTTCTCGAGCCCGAGCAGGTGCACGAGGTGCTCATGTCGCGCGCCACCCGGCAGTCGCGGCATCGCTCCACGCGCGAGGCGAACGAGAAGGAGAACGGCGTCGAACCGCCCTCCGTCGACGAAGGCGGGCTTCCCGCGCCGCTGCACCGCACGCTCAAAGAGCAGCGTCAGCTTCTCAACACGATGGTCGGTCTCTACGCGCGGCAGAGCGGCGAGCCGCACGGCCTCGTCCACGCCGAGCTCCGGCGTCTCTGCGGGGGACCTGCCGTGTCGCACGCAACCGTCGCGCAGCTGCAGGCGCGCATCGACCTGCTGCGCAAGCGCGTGCACTCCTGAACCCGGTTCGTGCTGTGCGCCGAGCGGCGGGTCGCCGCGACACGCTGACGCCGTGCGGTTCATCTGCAGGACCAGTGGGGCAGAAGTGCACTCGTGCGCGCTCGGCGACCATGCTCGACGGGATCGGTCATGCAGGTGTGCCGCGAGACGACTTCGCGCCGCCGAAATACTGGCATCTCCGCCGCGGCAGCCGCGGCTTTCCGGGCTTCGGGTCCCCGAAATGCTGTCAGTGTCAGCCGACGCGCCCGGGGAGGGGTTCTCGCTCACTACGGTGGGGTCGACCCGAAGGAGCCCCGTGACGACTCCCGCCACACCCACCGCCCGCGACCGCCGCCGTTGGGCGCGTTACCTGGTCGACGAACGCGCCGAGGCGCGCGTCTACCGCGAACTCGCCTCCCGCCGCACCGGGGAGGAACGCGACATCCTGCTCGCGCTCGCCGACGCCGAAGGACGCCACGAGCAGCACTGGATCGACCTGCTCGGCGAGAAGCCGCAGCGGCTGCCGCAGCCCGGCATCGGAACCCGCCTGCTCGCCTGGATGGCCCGCCGCTTCGGCTCGATCTTCGTCCTCGCCCTGGCACAGAACGCCGAGGCCCGCTCGCCCTACGCCGACGAGCCGTACGCGACAGCGGCGATGGCCGCCGACGAGCGCGTACACCACGAGGTGGTCCGCGGTCTCGCCGCGCGGGGTCGTCGGCGTCTCTCGGGAACCTTCCGCGCCGCCGTCTTCGGCGCGAACGACGGACTCGTCTCGAACCTCGCCCTGGTGATGGGCGTGGGTGCGACCGGCGTCGCCCCCAGCTTCGTGCTGTTCAGCGGCGTCGCCGGACTCCTCGCGGGGGCCCTCTCGATGGGCGCCGGCGAGTTCGTGTCGGTGCGCTCGCAGCGCGAGCTGCTCGAAGCGACTGAAGAGAGCGACTTCGCCGACTCGGCTCTGCCCCACCTGGATCTGGATGCCAATGAACTCGCGCTCGTGTACCGCACGCGCGGCATGGAACCCGACGACGCCCTCGCGAAGGCGCGCGAGGTCGTCACCGCCGCCCAGGCCGGAACGGCTCCCGCCGCGGCCGCTCCGGGAGAGTCGTCGCACGAGGTCGTCGGCAGCGCGTGGGGCGCGGCGCTCTCGAGCTTCCTGTTCTTCGCCTCCGGCGCGATCATCCCCGTGCTGCCGTGGATCTTCGGCCTGTCGGGCATCGTCGCGGTCGTCGTCGCGCTCGCCCTCGTCGGCGTGGCACTGATGGGCACCGGTGCGATGGTCGGCCTGCTCTCGGGTGCGTCGCCTCTCAAGCGCGGCCTGCGTCAGCTCGCGATCGGCTTCGGGGCCGCCGCGGTGACCTACGTGCTCGGTCTGCTGTTCGGGGTGTCGGCGGCCTGAGGCCGCGGCCCGCCGGGGCTGTGGCTCGCCCGGAGCGCGCCCGGGGTGTGGCGGTGTCCGCCGTTCGTGCGGCACCGCGCAAGCGGGCATAAA
>NZ_JARHXC010000331.1:0-12224 GCF_029222405.1 Microbacterium sp. Kw_RZR3
TGGGTCTACCGCTTCGCGTGGCCGTCGCCCGTGTTCGGCACCGCGTGCCACTGCCTCGACGTGCCGTTCTGGTTCGACCACCTCGATGCGGAGGGGGTCACCGCGATCGCCGGGGATGCGCCTCCGCGAAGCCTCGCCGCGCAGCTGCACGGGGCGGCCGTTGCATTCGCGCGCGACGGCGATCCTGGCTGGCCCGCGTGGGATGCCACGGCACGACGGGCGCGGGTGTTCGACGGCGCGGCATCCGTCCCGTTCGTCGAGACCGACGCGTACGCCGACGTGGCGCCGCTGGTGTGACGTCGGCGCGCGGCACGGTCTGCACGCATCGGGCGGGAGGTCGCGCAGCGTGAGCGCGCGCATCGCGGACGAGGCCGCGCGACGCGGACACGCGCATCCCGGAGCGGGAAGCGCACCGAGATCGGACACACGCATCGGAATCGGACGCCACAGTCGCGGCGTTCCGATTCCGATGCGCTGATCCGATTCCGCGGCGCCGCGCGACGGTGCTCGCGCGAGCCCCGCGCCCCGCGCCCGGCGGAGAGGAAGGATCAGAGCGCCGGAATCACCTCGCGTTCGAACAGCGAGATGCCGGAGGTGTCGTAGGCCGCCTCGGGGAAGTAGTGGATCGCGTAGCCGAGGCCGTGTGCGGCACGTTCGCGCAGGCGCTCGACGATTCGCTCGGGCGTGCCGAAGCCGTCGGAGGCGCGGTAGTCGGCTTCGATGGCATCCGCTCGCTCATCGCCCACGTGCGGACGGAGCCGGGCGACGACGGCGGCAAGACGTTCCTCGGCCTCGGCCTCGGTCGCGGCGACGATCGTGTTGAAGTTGGTGGACTGCGTGATCTCGCTCGCATCGCGGCCGAGTGCCTCGCAGTGACCGCGCAGCGCCGCGGTCTTGTGCTCGAACTCCTCGATCGAGCCGCCGAAGTTCGTGTACGACGCGTACTTCGCCGCGATCTTCAGGGTCACCTTCTCGCCGCCGCCCGCGATCCACAGCGGGATGCCGCCCTCCTGGAGCGGCTTCGGCTGCACGATGGCGCCGTCGACCTCGTAGTACTTCCCCGCCAGGGTCGCCTCGCCCGTGGTCCAGGCCTGGTGCATGATCTCGACACCCTCGCGAAGGCGCCCGAGGCGCTCGCCGATGGGCGGGAAGCCGTAGCCGTAGGCCTTCCACTCATGCTCGTACCAGCCGCCGCCGATGCCCATCTCGGCACGCCCGCCCGAGATCGCGTCGACCGTCGCCGCGACCTTGGCGAGGTAGGCCGGGTTGCGGTAGCCCATGCACGTGCACATCTGGCCCAGGCGCACGCGATCGGTCGCGGCGGCGAAGGCCGCCATGAGCGTCCAGGCCTCGTGCGTCGCCTCGGCGCTGGGCACGGGCGTGGTGTGGAAGTGGTCGTAGACCCACAGAGAGGTCCAGGGGCCGTCGTCCGCGCTCTGCGCGAGCGCGTTCATGACGCGCCAGTGCTCACTCGGATCGATGCCGACGAGGTCGAAGCGCCATCCCTGGGGGACGAAGATGCCGAATTCCATGGCCTCACCCTAGGCGTGGCCACCGACATCTCGGGCGGGTCGGCGCGAATCCGCCGCAAAGAGACGAAAAAGGGGGCCGGCCCCACACCGGCCCCCTCCGCCCTCAGAGGGGGTACTGACCCGGCTCGCGCCGGACGGTGATCCACCGCGTCTCGGTGAACGCCTCGATGTTGGCGCTCGCCCCGCCGTGGCGAGAACCCGTGCCCGAGCTTCCGACGCCGCCGAACGGCGCGTTGGCCTCGTCGTTGACCGTCTGGTCGTTGACGTGGACGATCCCCGTGGGAATGCGGCGCGCGAGTTCGAGGCCCGCGAAGGCGTCGGCCGTGACGATGCCGAGCGAGAGCCCGTACTCGGTGTCCGAGGCCAGGGCGACAGCCTCGTCGTCGGTCGCGTACGAGACGACCGAGGCGACGGGGCCGAAGACCTCGTCGCAGTAGGCAGACGCTGTGCGGGGTGTGTTCGCCAGCACCGTCGGCCGGTAGAAGAGCCGGTCGTAGGTGCCGCCCGCGCGCAGTTCGGCCCCCTGTGCCACGGCATCCTGAACGAGGGAGTGCACGCGATCACGCTGCACCTCGTCGATCAGCGGGCCCAGGTGCGCGGGACCGGCGGCGGGATCGCCGACGTGCATCGACTCGGCCTTGGCCGCAAGCTTGTCGACGTACTCGTCGAACAGCGACTCGTGCACGATGTGACGGCCGACGGTCATGCAAATCTGACCCTGGTGCAGGAACGAGCCCCACGTCGCGAGGTTCACCGCCTTGTCGACATCGGCGTCGGCGCGCACAATGAACGCCGAGTTCCCCCCGAGCTCGAGGTGCGCGCGCGTGAGGTGGCGACCGGCCAGCTCGCCGACCGCGCGCCCCGCGCGGGTCGACCCGGTGAACGCGATGACCCGCACCCGGGGGTCGCTGACGAGAGCCTCGCCCACCTCGGCACCACCCGGGACCAGCTGTAGGACGCCCGCCGGCAGCCCGGCCTCTTCGAAGATGCGCACCATCGCCACACCGCCGGTGATGACGGTGCGCGGGTCGGGCTTGAGGATGACGGCGTTGCCGAGAGCCAGGGCGGGTGCCACGGCACGGATGCCGAGGATCAGCGGCACGTTGAACGGCGAGATCACGCCCACCACGCCCACCGGCACCTGCTCGGCGAGCGAGAGACGCGGCTGCTCGCTCGAGAGCACCTGGCCGAGCGGTGCCGACGGCAGGGACGCCGCTTCGTAGCACTCGGCAGCGGTGACGTGCAGCGCGAAGCCGGCCAGGGGCGGGATCGCGCCGACCTCGCGCACGTTCCACCCACCGATCTCGTCGGCGTACTGCTCCCACAGTTCTCCCGCGCGACGCAAGACCTGGGCCCGCGCCGGGTGCGGCAGGGCGGCCCACTCCTTCTGCGCGCGCTGCGCGCCCTCGGCGGCCCGGGCGACATCGGCGGCATCACCCATGCCGACCTGCGCGAGAGTCTCTCCGGTCGCGGGCTCGATCGAGGGGATCGACCCTCCACCCCCGGGAACCCACTGTCCGTCGAGGAAGATCCTCTCCTCGAAGACGGCGGGGTCGATCAGCGTCTCGGTGGTCACGGTCATCGTTGACATGGTGTTCTCCTTGTTCCTGTTCGTGAGTGTTCCCGGCCGTCGCTCACCGCGCGGCGGCCGGTTCGATGCGTTCCAGTCGGCGGACACGGCGCCCGACGACGCTCGCCGCCCACCCGCGGCGGATGCGGGGCACGACACCTTCGACCACGTCGGCACCGCGATCGAAGGTGCGCCGCCACACGGCGAGCATGTCGGCGACCGCCTCGGGGATGCCGGGACGCGAGAACGACTCGACACCCCAACGCCCCTCGTAGCCCTCGTCGAGAGCGTCCCTCACGACGCCCTCGATGTCGACCGCACCGTCTCCGAAGACGCCGCGACCCGATTGGCCGAGTTCGAGGTAGCGGAGTCTGGGCAACGCGGTGCGGATCGCGCCGCGCATGCTCTCTTCCTCGATCGCCATGTGGAAGGTGTCGAGATGAAGGAACAGATTCTCGCTCCCGCTGCGCGCGACGAAGTCCATGGCATCCGCCGCGGTGTTGACGACGTTGGTCTCGTACCGGTTCAGCACCTCGAGGGTCATGGTGACCCCCTCCGCGGCGGCGCGGTCCGCCACGATGCCGATGTCGCGCGCGATCCGCTCCACGCGTCCCGGGTCGGGGAGGGCACGCGCGTGTCCGAGCAACCCGTAGGGCACGCCGTTCATCTGATCCCCGCCGAGCGCGACGGTGAGGTCGAGCGCCGCGTGAAGCACCTGGATGCCGCGAGCCCGCACGTCCTCGTCGTCGGAGCTGACGTCGGCGGAGGGGTCTTGACCGGCGATCGTGATCGGGGCGAGGTGCGCGCCCTGCAGCAGCCGCCGGACGCGGTCGAGATCAGTGGCATCCGGATCCAGGGGAGGAAGCACCACGCGTCGGAAGCCGGCCTCGGCGATGGTGTCCAGCGCCGCCTCGACCCCGTCGTCGTCCATGGTCGCGACGAAGACGTTCAGGTGGCACGCAGCGTCGAGCTCGAGAGGCAGAACCTGATTCATGTCAGAAATCCGGCAGGTCCAGCCGCTGCTTGAAGACGGAGTACCCGTCATCGACGTGCACCACGGTGCCGTTGATGACGTTGGCCTCGTCGGATGCCAAGAACGCGACCACGTTCGCGATCTCCTCGGGCTCGGTGAGCACACCGCGCAGCTGCTCAGCGGCGAAGGTGTCACGCAGCTCGTCGCTGAACTGGTTGATGATCGGTGTGCGCACCCGCCCCGGGGTGATCGCGACCGCGCGCACGCCGTACTCGGCGAGCTCGTAGGCCGCGGACCGGGTGAAGGAGATGACCGCGGCCTTGGCCGCGCTGTAGGCGAAGGCGACCTCGGCAGCCTGCTCGCCGTAGATGGACGACGTGCTGATGATCACGCCGCCGGTTCCCTGTGCGCGGAACTGACGCCCGGCCGCGAGGATGCCGTGGTAGACGCCGTCCTGGTCGATGCGCACGATCGGGTCGTAGTCCACCGCGGGGTCGTGCTCGAGCAGCCGGCGTCCTCCGGCAATGCCGGCGTTGTTGAAGATGATGTCGAGGCGTCCGAACGTCTCGACCGTGGCCTGCACGGCGGCTTCCACCTCGGCGAGGACCGACACGTCGGCACCGAAGGCGGCCACGGTCTCGGAACCGGCGTCAGCACCGGCGATCTCGTTCGCCGTCGCCTGCGCCCGTTCGAGGTCGCGGTCGACGATCATCACGCGAGCGCCCTCGCGGACGAACTTCTCCACGGTCGCGCGGCCGATCCCGCTCGCGCCGCCCGTGATGAGGGCGGTCTTGTCTTTCAGTCGCATCGTTGCGCCTTTCTCAGCAGAGTGCATGAAGGGGCGAGGACGGGCGGGCGCACCCGCCCGTCCTCGTGGTCACTTGGCGTCGGTCGGGGTGATGGTCGCGGCGTTGGCGCGATCCACCAGTGTCACGTCGACCTCGACGAAGTTCTCGGACGGGCGGGTTCCGTCCTTCGCGTACGCCTGCATCGCGGCGACCACGTCGCCGAGAACCTCGTCGAAAGGCTGTACGACCGTCGCGTAGAACGGCCCGCCCTTCTCGATCTGCTCGACGGCCGCACCGATCGCGTCGACGCCGGTGACGTAGATGTCGTCGCGGCCGGCCTCGTTGATCGCCTGCACAGCGCCCAGCGCGGCGTGGTCGAACCCGACCCACACGCCGTCGAGGCCGTTGGGGTTGGCCTGCAGGTAGTCGGCCACGAACTTCAGCGACTCCTCTTGCGACGAACCGGGCTGCAGGATCTGCTTGATCTCGCCGCCGGCGATGTTTGCGCCCGCAGCCTTGAGCAGGTCCTCCGCCATGTGACTGCGCGTCATGATGCCGATGTGCGGGTCGTGCCCGATGATCATGACGTTCTTGCCCTTGAGACCGCCCATGGCCTCGTCGAGCGCACCCACGGTGTCGTCGGCGATCTGCTGCTGGTTGGTCGTCACATCGATCGCGAAGTCGGCGTTGGGCTCCACACCGCCGTCGACGGAGAAGATCGGGATGTCCGCATCCTTCGCCGCCCGCACGATCGGGCTGATCTGGCGAGGGTCGGGGAATCCGGCGAACACGGCATCCGCTCCCTGGCTGATCGCCGCCGCCACGTCGTTGTTGAGCTGGTCGTACGACTCATTCGTGTACAGGGTGACGTCCCAGCCGAGGCCCTTGGCCTGCTCGACGAAGGCGTCGGTGGTCGACTTGCCCACGGGCGTGCCGTAGCCCTGTGTGAAGGCGATGACCTTGAAGGTGTCGCCTCCGCCTGCGGAGGCGGCACCGCCCGCGCAGCCGACGATACTCACGCCGGCGGCGACGACAATGGCGCCGAAGGCGAGAATCTTCTTGAACATCTCGGTGCTCCCATTCATTGGTGTTCGTGATCACGCGTGTGGTGATCGGGGTGTTCGTCTTTCTTCTGAGCGACGGACCAGGCGTCCGTCACTCTTCGCGACGTCTACGCGTCGCGGGCTTTGAGCGCCGACAGGGTGACGGCGGCGATGATGATGAGGCCGGTCAGCACCTGCTGCACGTAGGTGTTGACGCCGAGGATGTTCAGGCCGTTGCTCAGCACGCCGATGATGCCGACGCCCACGAGGGTCCCGCCGAGGTTCGCCTGGCCGGACTTCAGGATCGTCATGCCGAGGAACACGGCGGCGATGGCCAGCAGCATGTAGTTGTTCGCGCTGGCGGAGCTCGCACTTCCGAGGCGGCTGACCAGCACGATTCCGCCGACCGCGGAGCCCAGCCCCGCGAAGGTGAAAGCGAGCAGGCGGGCGCGACGCACGTTGACACCCGACAGTCGCGCCACCTCGGCGTTGCCGCCGACCGCGTAGAGCCGACGCCCGAAGGTCGTGAAGCGCAGCACCACCCACACCAGCGCCGCGATCAGCAGCGCGAACACCACCGGCATCGGCATCCCGAGCACTCGTCCCTGCCCGATCCAGAAGAACTCCTCGGGCATGCCGTAAAGGGTCGTGCCGTTGGTGACGATGTACGCCAGGCCTCCCACGGTGGTCATGGTCGCCAGCGTCGCGACGAAGGCCGACAGCTTCACGTACGCGACGAGCACGCCGTTGACAGCACCGACCAGGGCACCCGCGGCGAGCGCCACGAGGATGGCGAGGGGAACCGGCGTCCCTCCGATCATCAGAGCCGTGGCGATCGCGCCCGACAGCGTGGCGTTGGTGCCGACCGACAGGTCGAAGTCGCCCACGACCATCACGAGCGTCTGAGCCGCGGCGATGATGGTGAGGATCGCGACCTGCTCGAAGATGTTGCGCACGTTCGTGAAGCTGGGGAACACGTCGGGGCGCACGATCGTGAAGAACACGATGAGCACGATCAGGGCCAGCACGGTGCCGCCCTGCCAGAGGAGCTGGGCGATCGGGGTGCGCTCCTGCGGCGTCATCGCCGTGGACAGCGTCTGGGTTTCGGGCATGTCATGCCACCCTTCCGTAGCAGTAGGACAAGAGGGATTCGTCGTCGGCCGTGGCGGCCGGGACGTCGGCGGTCAGTCGTCCCTCGTGCATGATGAGGATGCGATCGCTGACGCCGATCAGTTCGGGCAGTTCGGAGGAGACCAAGATGACGGTCGTTCCGGTCGAAGCGAGCTGGCGGATCAGGCGGTAGATCTCCGCTTTGGTACCGACGTCGATGCCACGGGTGGGCTCGTCCATCAACAGGACGCGGGGAGCGCGCGCCAGCATCTTGGCCAGCACGACCTTCTGCTGGTTTCCCCCCGAGAGCTGGCCGACGGGCTGTCGGGGCCCGCGCGCTTTGATCTGCAGGTCGCGGAGCGAACGCTGCGCGAGCTCGGTGATCTGGGCGCGTGAGACCCATCCGGCCTTCGAGACGGTCCCGAGGTTGGCCAGGGCGATGTTGTCTTGGATGGGAGCTCCCACCATGACGCCCTGTGTGCGGCGTTCCTCGGGCACGAGGGCGATGCCGGCTGCGAGCGCCGGACCCACCCCCGGCCGTGTGAGCTCGACCCCGTCGAGACGGATCTCGCCGGCGGCGCGCTTCTGCGCACCGGAGAGGATGCGCATCACCTCGCTCCGCCCCGCACCGGCCAGCCCGCCGATGCCGAGCACCTCCCCCGCGTGGGCCTCGAAGCTGATGTCGGACACCCGTCGGCCGGTCAGGCCCGAGACCGCGAGGGTCACGGTGGAGGTGGCGGTGCCCCGGTCGGGGAACAGCTCATCCGCCTTGCGCCCCACCATGGTCGAGATGACCTCGTCGACGGTGATGTCGGCGACATCGCGCGTGGTGATCGTGCGGCCGTTGCGCATGATGGTCAGCCGGTCGCAGAGCTCGAAGACCTCCTCGAGCCGGTGCGACACGTAGACGATCGCGACGCCGTCTTCGCGCAGCGCCCGGAGCACCGTGAACAGGTCGCGGATCTCGATGTCGGTGAGGGATGCCGTGGGCTCGTCGAGGATGAGCACCCGCGCGTCGGTGGCCAGGGCTCGCGCGACCGCGACCATCGTCTGTTGCACGGGCGAGAGGTGCCCGGCGAGCTTCCCGAGCGGGATGCGCTGGTTGAGACGGGCGAGCTGCTCGCCCGCGCGGCGCAGCAGCGCACGGCGGTCGACGAACAGGCCCCTGCGCGGCGTCTCGTCGCCCAGGAGGATGTTCTCGGCGACGCTGATCGTGGGGATGATCGACAGCTCCTGGTAGAGAGCGACGATCCCGGCCCGGTGGGCGGCCCGCACTCCCGCGAACTCCACGGGCTGTCCGCCCCGCTCGATCCGGCCGCCGTCCGCGGTGTACAGCCCCGTGAGCACCTTGATGAGTGTGGACTTTCCTGCTCCGTTTTCGCCGAGCAGCGCGTGGATCTCTCCCGCGCGCACCTGAAGGTTCACCCTTTGCAACGCGTGCACGCCGTCGAACGACTTCACGACGTCGACGCCCTCGAGAGCGTATGCCGTCGCCGTCTGGGCGACACCGGTCATGACAGCTGTCCTTCCAGGTCGGGGTTGCAGCGGATGACGACCTTCGGGTGACGTCCGCTCAGGTGCTCGTCGAACGCGCGCGCGGCATCGTCGATGTCGAACACGGCACGCGTGAGCTCGCCCAGATCGAGGGAGGGCAGCACCTGCAACGCCCGCGGAAAGGCGTAGGGCGAGACGAAGAGACCGGTCAGCGTGAGCTCGCGCAGGTAGAGGTATCGCGTGAGGTTCAGCGGCATGTCGTAGTCGTGGGGGTACTGCGCCCCGTAGATCACCGTGCCGCCCTGCGCGGCGAGGTCGAGCAGGCTTTGCGTGGCACGGGTGGAACCGGATGCGTCGATGACCACGTCGTAGCCACGCTCCTCGGTGAGATCCATCGCCACCGCGTGCTGGTTCTCGTGAATCGGGTCGATCACGTAGTCGGCACCTGATCGCCGCGCCATGGTGCGGCGATCGGCGAGCGGCTCGATCATGGTGAGGGAGGTGGCACCGAAGCGCTTCATCACCTGCAGGCACAGCTGGCCGATGGGTCCGCCGCCGCAGACGACGACGCGGTCGCCGACGCGCATGTTGGTCTTGTCGGCGATGCGCACCGCCACGGAGGTGGGTTCGAGCAGGCAGCCCTCGAGCAAGGAGACGCTGTCGGGCAGTTTGTAGACCTGCGACTCGTGCCAGGTCACGGTCTCGGCCATGCCGGGACGGTTGTACTCCTGGATGAACCGGCAGAACTGCTGCCGCCCTTCCCTGCACGGGGGGCAGGTCCCGCAGAACCGCAGGAAGTTGCCGGCGACACGATCTCCGATGGCGAGCCCGTTGCGGTGCGCCCGTTCGCCGAGGGCCTCGACGACGCCCGACAGCTCGTGTCCGAGTCCGATGGGCACGTCGTCGCCGAAGAATCCCGCGGCGATGTGCGGGTCGGATCCGCAGATCGCGGAGTAGGCGACGCGCACGCGCACGTCTTCCGGGCCGAGTTCGGGTTCGGGGAAGTCCACGACCTCGATCCGACCGCGAGCATCGAGATCGGCATCTTGAAGATGCCCGACCTTCGTGACGGCTATGGTCTTCATCTCTCGTCTCCCATGAGCAGCGGGTCAGGCGCGAGCCGCGCGGCGGAGGGCGTCGACGGTGTGGACGAGTCCGTAGCCGTGCTTGTCGCGGAGCTCCTCGTCGTCGCCGAAGCCGGCGTAGACCTGGGGGATGCCGAGACGCTCGAAGGAGCGCAGGTGCACACCGCGATCCGCGATGACGTCAGAGATCCGCGAAGCCAGTCCGCCGTAGGCCAGGTGGTCCTCCAACACGACGAATCGACCACCCGTCTCGTCGGCGCAGCGCAGCACGAGCGCGTCGTCGAGCGGCTTGAGGGTGAACATGTCGACGACACGAACCGAGATGCCCTCGTCGGCGAGCTGCTCGGCGGCATCCAGCGCCTGAGCAACCGTCGTGCCGTGGGTGAAGACGGTGACGTCGCTCCCGTCGCGGGCGACGATGCCTTTGCCGATGCGGATGTCGTGCTCGCCCTCGGCGTAGAGCACTCGGTCCTTCTTGCCGACCGCGAGACGGACGTACAGTGGCCCCGGCATCGACATCGACTGGCGCAGGATCTCGCCCACCATGAGCGGGTCGCCGACGGAAGTGACGGTCATGTTCGTCAGCGCGCACATCAGCGCCAGGTCTTCGACCGCGTAGTGGGTCGAGCCGCCGTTGCCGACGAGACCGCCGTGCGTGCCGATGATCTTCACCGGCAGGTTGGGGTAGCAGATGTCGCTGCGCACCTGTTCGAGCGCGCGCATGCTGAGGAAGGGGAGCATGCCCGAGACGACGGGGATGTTGCCGTCGTACGCGAGTCCGGCAGCGATTCCGACGCACGCCTGCTCGGCGAGCCCCACGTCGATGAAGCGGTTGGGGAACTTCTCGCGGAACTCCAGGAGGGTGGCACCGATGTCGGGGGTGAGCACCCAGAGGTTCGGGTGGTCGTCGCCGAGCTCGGCCAGGGTCGTGCCGATGACCGAGCGGGCCGAGAACATCTCGCCGAAGGTGAAGGTGACAGGCATCAGTTGAGCTCCGATCCGTTGGAGGACGAACGGTTGGCGGCGAGGGAGGCGAGGGCCCGCTCCAGGTCGGCCGCGCCGAGGGAGCCGGCGTGCCAGGCGAGGTTGCGCTCCATGAAGTCGACGCCCTTGCCCTTGACGGTCTCGCAGATGATGACCGTGGGCACCTCGCTGTCGGCATCCGGGAGCGCGTCGATGGCGGCGACGAGCTCGCTCATGTCGTGCCCGTCGATCTCGACGACGTTCCACCCGAACGCGCGCCATTTGTCGGGGTAGGGCTCGAAGAGCACGCGCTCCTCGGCGAAGCTCGTCATGAGCTGCCGGTTGCGGTCGACGAGGGCGACGAGGTTGCCGAGCTTCTGGCTGCGCCCCGACATGACGGCCTCCCAGACCGACCCTTCGCCAGTCTCTCCGTCACCGAGCAGGCAGAAGACGCGGTGGGCCTCGCCGCGACCGCGCGCGCTCAGCGCCATGCCGACCGCGATGGGCAGTCCGTGCCCGAGCGACCCCGTCGAGCACTCCACCCCGGGCAGCTGCACCTTGCAGGGGTGCATGCCGAACGCGCTGTCGAGCTGACCGTAGGTGCGGACGATGTCGTCGTAGTCGAAGAACCCGCGGATCGCCATCGCGATGTACATGCAGACCGCCGCGTGCCCCTTGCTCAGCACGAATCGGTCTCGGGTCGGGCTCGAGATGTCGGACGGGTCGACGTCCAGGCCGTAGCTGAAGAGGGCGGTGAAGATGTCGGCGGCGGAGAGATCGCCTCCGATGTGCACGGCACCCTCGTACGTTCCGCACAGCTGCAGGAGCTTGGTCCGCAGCTCGAAAGCGGTGTCTTCCAGTTCGCTGACACTCGGGCGTCGGGTGTCTCGGCGTTCGTCGACTGTCATCGCCTGCCTCCTCATTGATCGCATGGCTTACGGCGCTCTTCCTGAGCGGCGCGTGTTCTTCGGGTCGGGATCGAGCTGCTCTGCTCATCCGCGGCATTAGAGAACCACAATCTCGTTTACATGTAAAGCACTAGAGATATAAAACCTTGGTACGGTGCTGAGAGGGGGGCGTAGGGTCTTTCGATACCCCGGCCCTACCGACAATGGAAGGAGGGTGACCGCTCAATGACGAAGCCCGTACCCCCGCAGTTCGACACCCTCGACGTCGTGACGGCACCGCTCGATCGCATCGTCGACCCCGAGAACTTCACGCCTCGACTCGTGTCGATCCTGTCCAACGCGCTCGTGAGCCGGGAGTCGGCCGAGCTGCGCAGCCGCTTTTCGCTCGGCACCAACGAGTGGCGCGTACTGTCGGCCCTGGCGACAAAGCCGGGCGCGACCGCCAAAGACGTGTCCGAGTTCCTCGTGCTCAATCCCGCCCTGATATCTCGCAGTGTCAGCACGCTCGTCGCCCGCAGCCTGATCGTGCTGAGTGACGGCCCGCGCGGCTCACGTCCGATGTACCTCACGGCCGCCGGAGCCGCGCTGCACGACGAGATGCTGCCGGTCTCCCTGCGGGGACAGGAGATCGTGCTGGCAGAGTTCCGACCCGACGAGGTCGAGCTGCTGAACTCTCTGCTGCGCCGGATGCTCCGCCAGGCACCGGCGCTGCAGTCGGTCGACCGGCATGTCGAAGCCGGCACCTGAGGGGTTTCGCT
>NZ_JARHXC010000332.1:0-14911 GCF_029222405.1 Microbacterium sp. Kw_RZR3
TGTCCCACTTTGTGCAGAAGTCCCGTCGGGATTTCGCACAATGTGGGACATGCCCTGGGGTGGGGTGGGACATGGACTGGGGTGGGGTGGGACATGCCGTGGGTTGGGACGCCGGCCGAAGAGGGGGTGTCCCACTTTGTGCAGGAATGGTGCGGTGATCTCGCACATTGTGGGACATGCGTCCCCCGAACGGGCGAGGGCGTCACCGGAACGGCGACGTCAGCCGGCCAGCCCCAACTCATTCCCCGGGATCGACGACAGTAGGCGCCGCGTGTACGGATCGCGCGGATTCGTGAAGACCTCTTCGCTGGATGCCGCCTCCACGAGGCGTCCGTCCTTCATCACGCACACGTAGTCGCTGATCAGGCGCACCACGGCGAGGTCGTGCGAGATGAAGAGGTAGCTCAGCCCGTATTCGCGCTGAAGGTCGCCCAGCAGCTCGAGGATCTGGGCCTGCACGAGCACGTCGAGCGCCGACACCGGCTCGTCGCACACGATCAGCTCGGGCGAGAGGGCGAGGGCGCGGGCGATCGCGACGCGCTGCCGCTGCCCGCCCGACAGCTCCGAGGGGTAGCGGCGGAGCATGGATGCCGGCAGAGCCACGTCATCCATCAACTGGCGCACGCGCTTCGAACGGTCGGCCTTCGACCCGCGCTTATAGAAGGAGAGGGGTTCCTCCACGATCCGCTCGACCGTGAACATGGGGTTCAGGCTGGAGTAAGGATCCTGGAAGATCGGCTGCACTCTCTGGCGGAACTGCCGGAGCGCCTCGCCCTTCAGCGCCGAGACGTCCTGGCCGTCGAAGCGGATCGAGCCGCTCGTCGGCTCGACGACCTTGAGCAGCATGCGGGCCGTGGTGGTCTTGCCCGATCCCGACTCGCCCACGATCGCGACCGTCTGGCCGCGGGGGATCGACAGCGAGACGTCGTCGACCGCGCGGAAGTCCTCACCGCGGCCGCGCACGGGGTACACCTTGGTGAGCCCCTCGATCTCGACGATGTCGTCTCGGGTCTCGACCGCCCGGTCGCCGCGGAAGTCCTCCGGCCGCAAGCGCACCGCCGCCACCGACGGCGCCGCCGCCACGAGCGATTTCGTGTACGCGTGCTGCGGATTCTCCAGGATCTGCCGCGCCGGGCCCTGCTCCACGACCCGTCCGCGGTGCATCACGACGACTCTCGACGCCCGCTCGGCGGCGAGGCCGAGGTCGTGCGTGATGAGCAGGACGGCGGCCCCCAGCTCGTTCGTCTGTTTGTCGATCTGGTCGAGGATCGTCTGCTGCACGGTGACGTCGAGGGCACTCGTCGGCTCGTCGGCGATGAGCAGGCGGGGGCGACACGCGAGCCCGATCGCGATGAGCGCGCGCTGCCGCATGCCGCCGGAGAACTCGTGCGGGTACTGCGCCGCCCGCTTCGCGGCGTCCGGGAGGCCGGCGGCCTCGAGCGCTTCGACGACTCTGCCCTTCACGCTCGACCGGTCGGCGAGGCCGTGGGCGAGCAGCGTCTCCGCCACCTGCGTGCCGATTCTCGCGACCGGGTTCAGGTTCGACATCGGGTCCTGGGGCACGAGGCCGATCTGGCGACCGCGTACCTGGCGCATGCGGGCCTCGCCGAAGGTCGTGAGGTCTTCGCCGTCGAGCAGGATCTGTCCGCGCGAGACGCGTCCACCGGATGCCAGCAGGCCGATGATCGCCATCGCGGTCGTCGACTTGCCGGAGCCGGACTCGCCGACGATCGCGATGGTCTCACCCGCGTGGATGTCGAGGCTCACCCCATCGACGGCCCGCACGGGGCCATCCATGGTGGCGAAGTCGACCGCGAGATCACGGACCGAGAGAAGGGGCTGGGGGGATGCCGGAGCGGGGGGACCGGCGACATCGGAGGTCATTCGTCCATCCTCGTCCGCCCGGCCCCGTCTGCCCACCCCCCGGCGCACATCGTCACGCGGCCGTAACGCGTCGGCGCGATCACGCCCCGGCAGACCGCGGGTCGGGAGCGTGCCGGCCGGGCGCGTCCCCCGCTCGGGGCGCTTTCCGCCGTTCGGGGCGCGCGCGGGCCGCGCCGATGAAGGAACGGCGCCCCGAAGCTGAGGGGCCGTGAACCCGCACTGCCGGTGAGCCCACGCCCGCGCGGCGCTACCGTGGGCATCATGCGCGTGGACCTGAACGCCGACCTCGGCGAGACCGTCGACGGGATGCCGACCGCCGACGACGAGGCGATGTTCGCCGTGATCTCGAGCGCCAACGTCGCCTGCGGTGGCCACGCGGGTGATGCTGCGTCGATGCGCGAAGCCGTGGCGCGGGCCGCGCGCTTCGGCGTCGCCGTGGGCGCCCACCCCTCCTACGCGGACCGGGAGAACTTCGGCCGTATCTGCCGCCAGCCCGCCGTCGCGGCGCTCCGCACGAGCGTCGCCGCGCAGCTCGCCGCGCTCGTGGCGGCCGGCGCCGACCTTCGTTACGTGAAGCCCCACGGGGCGCTCTATCACGCTGTCCGTGACGATGCCGAGCAGGCGCGGGCGGTCGTCGACGCCGTCGTCGACCTGTCCTCGCGTCTCGGTCGTGCCCTCCCCGTGCTCGGGCTTCCGGGCGTGATCGCCGAGGTCGCGGCATCCGCGGGTCTTCCCTTCGTGCACGAGGCCTTCCTGGATCGCGGATACACCGCGGACGGCGGCCTCGTCCCGCGCGGCGAACCCGGCGACCTCATCGATGATCCGGCCCGCGTCGCCGCGCGCGCGGTGCGGCTTGTGCGCGAGGGCGAGGTCGAGACGGTCGACGGTGATCGCATCGCCGTCGCCGCTGCCTCGCTCTGCCTGCACGGCGACACCCCGTCGGCGGTCGCGATGGCCCGCGCCGTCCGTGCCGCCCTGGACGCCGCGGGCGTCGAGGTGCGCGCACCGTGGTGACGCTGCGGCCGATGGGGGAGCGCGCCGTCCTCGCCGAGGTCGCGGACCTCGCCGCCGTCCTGGCGCTGCACGCCGCGCTCGCCGCGGATCCGCCCGCGGGCATCGACGACCTCGTCCCCGCCGCCCGCACCGTTCTGGTCGCCTTCGACCCGCGTCGCATCTCGCTCGATGCCGTCCGCGCCTGGATCCACGCGGCTTCTCGGACGGCTCCGGATGCCACCCCCTCCGGCCCCCTCGTCGAGGTTCCGCTGCGGTACGACGGCGCGGATCTCACCTCCACCGCCGCCTCGCTCGGCATCCGCGTCGACGAGCTCATCACCCGGCATTCCGCAGCTCCGTGGACGGTGGCCTTCACCGGCTTCGCTCCGGGCTTCGCCTACCTGGTGAGCGACGACTGGCCCTTCGACGTGCCGCGGCTCACCCAGCCCCGCACCCGTGTGCCGGCGGGGGCGGTGGGTCTGGCCGGTGGCTTCAGCGGTGCGTATCCGCGCGAGACCCCCGGCGGGTGGAGGCTCATCGGGACGACCGATGCGGTCCTCTTCGATCCGGATGCCGCCGACCCGGTGCTGCTTCCTCCCCGCGCCCGCGTGCGCTTCGTGCCCGAGCGTCCGCGTCTTACCGCCGCGCTTTCCGGTCCCCCCGTGGTGACGAGCGGAGGTCCCGGGGCGAGCGGAGGGCCCTATGTGGAGGTTTCCCCCTCCCCTCGTCCCTCGTCCTCCCTTCCTCCCGCTTCTGCTCTCGCTTCGAACCTCACCCGCGCCCCCGCAGACGCGCCGGACGCGCTCGGTCCGGTGACGAGCGGAGGAGCAGGGGCCGGCGGAGGCGCGGATGCCGAGCTTTCCGCCTCCCCTCGTCCCGCGTCCTCCCTGCATCCCGCGTCTGAGAGTCCCCGCGCCACCCTCCGCGTCCTGGCCCCCGGCGGCTTCACGACCGTCCAAGACCTCGGCCGGCCGGGCCGAGCCGCCCTCGGCGTCGCGCGCTCGGGCGCGCTCGACCGGACCGCACTCCGCATCGCCAATCGCCTGGTCGGCAACGCCGAGGGGGCCGCGGGTCTCGAGATCGCGCTCGGCGGCTTCCGCGCGCGGGCCGAAGCCGACACGTGGGTGTGCGTGACCGGCGCTCTCACCGACCTGCGCGTCGACGGTCGGGCGCGCGATCTCTACGCCCCCGTCCGGGTCCCCGCGGGCGCCGAGATCTCCATCGGGCCCGTTCTCGTCGGCCTGCGCTCCTTCCTCGCCCTGCGCGGCGGTGTCCTCGCGCCGCTCGCTCTCGGGTCGCGAGCGAGCGACGTGCTCGCCGGCCTCGGACCCGACCCCGTGCGCGCGGGAGACGTGCTCTGCGCGGGGGTGCCGGCATCCGCGATCCCCGTGCTCGACTTCTTCCCGTGGTCCGTTCCGCCCGCGCGGCTCGATGTGGGCATCGCCGCGGGACCGCGTTCGGACTGGTTCGAGCCGGGGGCGATGGCGGCGCTGGTCGGCACCGAGTGGGAGGTGTCGACCCACGCCGATCGTGTCGGCATCCGTCTCGACGGACCCGAGCTCGAGCGACTCCGTCCCGGTGAACTGCCGAGCGAGGGCATGCGTCCGGGCGCGATCCAGGTTCCCCCGCACGGACGCCCGGTCGTGCTTCTGGCCGACGGGCCGGTCACTGGGGGATACCCCGTGATCGCCGTGGTGACGGATGCCACGCTCGACGCGCTCGCGCAGGCGAGACCGGGCGATCGCGTGCGGTTCCGGCGCGTCTGACGCCCTCGCCGGGGGGAATGCTCGACGGGCGTGCGCGGTTATACCGCAGGTCCGCAAACGCGTCAAGAATTCGACTGGACACGGCGAGTCCTCCCGCGTATGCTTGGACTTTGCGCTCCTCGATTCCCCCTGCCCTCATATGGTGGTCGGCTGAGCCTGTCCGTCCCCGCTTCACCGCGGTGTGTGGCGAGCAGGTTATCGGGGCAGGAACGCACTCCACCTGACGACAAGGAATCACGAGCCCCTCGCCCGGGCTTCTGGAGGTTATTCCCTTGGCTGCTGCGAGCAACGCATCCACCACCACCCCGAAGAGCGGACGCGGCGCATCTCGCCTCTCGTTCGCGAAGATCTCCGACAAGCTGACCGTTCCCGATCTGCTCGCACTGCAGACCGAGTCGTTCGATTGGCTCGTCGGTAACGACGCATGGAAGGCCCGCGTCGCCGAGGCGCAGGCCGAAGGCCGCACCGACGTGCCCGAGATCAGCGGTCTGGAGGAGATCTTCGAAGAGATCTCGCCGATCGAAGACCTCAGCGAGACGATGCAGCTCTCGTTCACCAACCCCTACCTCGAGCCCGAGAAGTACTCGATCGAAGAGTGCAAGGAGCGCGGCAAGACCTACGCCGCCCCGCTGTACGTCGAGGCCGAGTTCATGAACCACCAGACCGGTGAGATCAAGACGCAGACGGTCTTCATGGGCGACTTCCCGCTCCAGACCGACAAGGGCACGTTCATCATCAACGGCACCGAGCGTGTCGTGGTGTCGCAGCTCGTGCGCTCGCCCGGTGTCTACTTCGACAAGACCCCCGACAAGACGTCCGACAAGGACATCGTGTCGGCGCGCGTCATCCCCTCGCGCGGTGCCTGGCTCGAGTTCGAGATCGACAAGCGCGACCAGGTCGGCGTCCGCATCGACCGCAAGCGCAAGCAGTCGGTCACCGTCTTCCTCAAGGCCCTCGGCCTGACCAGCGAAGACATCCTCGCCGAGTTCGCCGGCTTCGACTCCATCGAAGAGACGCTGTCCAAGGACACGATCCTCACGAAGGAAGACGCCCTCCGCGACATCTACCGCAAGCTCCGTCCGGGCGAGCAGGTGGCCGCCGAGGCTGCGCGCGCGCTCCTCGACAACTTCTACTTCAACGCCAAGCGCTACGACCTGGCCAAGGTGGGTCGCTACAAGATCAACCAGAAGCTCGGCCTCGACAAGCCGCTCAGCGACTCGGTTCTGACCGTCGACGACATCGTCGCGACGATCAAGTACCTCGTCCGCCTGCACCGCGGCGACGTGTCGTTCGACGGCGTGCGCGGCGGCAAGCCCGCCGAGATCCGTCTCGACACCGACGACATCGACAACTTCGGCAACCGTCGTATCCGCGCGGTCGGCGAGCTCATCCAGAACCAGGTCCGCACCGGTCTGTCGCGCATGGAGCGCGTCGTCCGCGAGCGCATGACCACGCAGGACATCGAGGCGATCACGCCGCAGACCCTGATCAACGTGCGCCCCGTCGTCGCCGCGATCAAGGAGTTCTTCGGAACCTCGCAGCTGTCGCAGTTCATGGACCAGAACAACCCGCTCGCGGGTCTGACCCACAAGCGTCGCCTGTCGGCGCTGGGTCCCGGCGGTCTGTCGCGTGAGCGCGCCGGCGTCGAGGTCCGTGACGTCCACCCCTCGCACTACGGCCGCATGTGCCCGATCGAGACGCCCGAAGGCCCGAACATCGGTCTGATCGGTTCGCTCGCCTCGTTCGCCCGCATCAACGCGTTCGGCTTCATCGAGACGCCGTACCGTCGCGTCGTGGACGGTCGCGTGACCGACACGATCGACTACCTCACGGCCAGCGAAGAGAGCGACCACATCGTCGCCCAGGCCGGTGTCGCCCTCAAGGCCGACGGCCACTTCGTGGAGGACCGCATCCTGGCCCGTCGTGGTCAGGGTGGCGAGGTCGACCTCTTCCCGGTGGAGGAGATCGGCTACATGGACGTCTCGCCGCGCCAGATGGTGTCGGTGGCGACCTCGCTCATCCCCTTCCTCGAGCACGACGACGCCAACCGCGCCCTCATGGGTGCGAACATGCAGCGCCAGGCCGTGCCGCTCGTGCGCAGCGAGTCGCCCGTGGTCGGTACCGGTATGGAGGGCTTCGCCGCGATCGACGCCGGTGACGTCGTGACCGCCGAGAAGTCCGGTGTGGTCCTCGAGGTCTCGGCCGACGTCGTGACCGTGCAGCTCGACGAGGGCGGCACGCAGGACTACTTCCTCCGCAAGTTCGACCGCTCCAACCAGGGCACGTCGTACAACCAGCGTGTGGTCGTCTCCGCCGGCGAGCGTGTCGAGGCCGGCGAGGTCATCGCCGACGGCCCCGCCACCGAGAACGGCGAGCTCGCCCTCGGTAAGAACCTCCTCGTGGCGTTCATGACGTGGGAGGGTCACAACTTCGAAGACGCGATCATCCTCAGCCAGGACCTGGTGAAGGACGACACGCTCTCCTCGATCCACATCGAGGAGTACGAGGTCGACGCCCGCGACACGAAGCTCGGCAAGGAAGAGATCACGCGTGATCTCCCCAACGTCAGCCCCGACCTGCTGAAGGACCTCGACGAGCGCGGCATCGTCCGCATCGGTGCCGAGGTGCGCCCCGGCGACATCCTCGTCGGCAAGGTCACGCCCAAGGGCGAGACCGAGCTCAGCGCCGAAGAGCGTCTGCTCCGCGCCATCTTCAACGAGAAGAGCCGCGAAGTCCGTGACACCTCGCTGAAGGTGCCCCACGGCGAGCAGGGCACGATCATCGCCGTCAAGGAGTTCAACGCCGAAGACGGAGACGACGAGCTCGGCTCGGGCGTCAACCGCCGCGTCGTGGTCTACATCGCCCAGAAGCGCAAGATCACCGAGGGCGACAAGCTCGCCGGCCGCCACGGCAACAAGGGTGTCATCGCCAAGATCCTTCCGATCGAGGACATGCCCTTCCTCGCCGACGGCACCCCCGTCGACGTCGTGCTGAACCCGCTCGGTATCCCCGGTCGAATGAACTTCGGTCAGGTCCTGGAGCTGCACCTCGGCTGGATCGCCCAGCAGGGCTGGAAGGTCGAGGGCACCCCCGAGTGGGCTGCGCACCTGCCCGAGCAGGCTCGAGAGGCCGCTCCCGGCACCAAGGTCGCGACCCCGGTGTTCGACGGCGCCTTCGAGGAGGAGATCGCGGGTCTGCTCGACTCCACGATCCCCAACCGCGACGGCCAGCGTCTGATCGACTCGAGCGGGAAGACCATCCTGTTCGACGGTCGCTACGGCGAGCCCTTCCCGGCGCCCATCTCGGTCGGCTACATGTACATCCTGAAGCTGCACCACCTGGTCGACGACAAGATCCACGCGCGTTCGACGGGCCCGTACTCGATGATCACCCAGCAGCCGCTCGGTGGTAAGGCGCAGTTCGGTGGCCAGCGCTTCGGTGAGATGGAAGTGTGGGCCCTCGAGGCCTACGGTGCCGCGTACGCGCTGCAGGAGCTCCTCACGATCAAGTCCGACGACATCCTCGGCCGCGTCAAGGTCTACGAGGCGATCGTCAAGGGCGAGAACATCCAGGAGCCCGGCATCCCCGAGTCGTTCAAGGTCCTCATGAAGGAAATGCAGTCGCTCTGCCTGAACGTCGAGGTCCTCTCGGCCGACGGCACCGCGGTCAACCTCCGTGACACGGATGACGACGCCTTCCGCGCCGCGGAAGAGCTCGGCATCAACATCTCCAGCCGCTTCGAGTCCTCGTCGATCGACGAGATCTGAGCTCTGGTTGCTGAGCTTGTCGAAGCACAGCGACACGATCTTCATTTGAGAATTCCGACACAGGAGAACCAGTGCTCGAATCAACCACTTTCGATCAGATCCGTATCGGTCTGGCCACCGCCGACGACATCCGTCGTTGGTCCTTCGGTGAGGTCAAGAAGCCCGAGACGATCAACTACCGCACGCTGAAGCCCGAGAAGGACGGCCTCTTCGGTGAGCAGATCTTCGGACCCTCCCGCGACTGGGAGTGCGCCTGCGGCAAGTACAAGCGCGTGCGCTTCAAGGGCATCGTCTGCGAGCGCTGCGGCGTCGAGGTCACCAAGTCCTCTGTCCGCCGTGAGCGCATGGGCCACATCGAGCTCGCCGCGCCCGTCACGCACATCTGGTACTTCAAGGGTGTTCCCTCGCGCCTCGGCTACCTGCTCGACATGGCGCCGAAGGACCTCGAGAAGGTCATCTACTTCGCCGCCTACATGGTGATATCGGTCGACGAGGATGCTCGTCACCGCGACCTCGCCACGCAGGAGAACAACATCCGTCTCGAGCTGAAGACGCTCGGCGACCGCCGCGATGCCCGCATCGCCGCTCGCCTGGCCAAGCTCGAGGAGGAGCTCGCCGCCCTCGAGGCGGAGGGCGCCAAGGCGGACCAGAAGAAGAAGGTCAAGGACGCCGCCGAGAAGGACATGACGGCCGTTCGTAAGAACGCGGACGAGCAGATCGCCAAGCTCGAGCGCGTGTGGGAGGACTTCCGCACGCTCGAGGTCGGCGCCCTCAAGCCCGAGGACGACGTCTTCCACGAGCTGCAGGACCGCTTCGGTCAGTACTTCGAGGCCCACATGGGCGCCGAGTCGATCAAGCGCCGCCTCGAGACCTTCGACCTGCAGGCCGAGGCCGACAGCCTCCACCTGCAGATCTCCGAGGGCAAGGGCCAGCGCAAGATCCGCGCGATCAAGCGTCTGAAGGTCGTCAACTCGTTCCTGCAGACCGGCATGTCGCCGGCCTCGATGGTGCTCGACGTCGTTCCGGTGATCCCGCCGGAGCTGCGCCCGATGGTCCAGCTCGACGGTGGCCGCTTCGCCACCAGCGACCTGAACGACCTCTACCGTCGCGTGATCAACCGCAACAACCGCCTCCGTCGCCTGATCGACCTCGGTGCCCCCGAGATCATCGTCAACAACGAGAAGCGCATGCTGCAGGAGGCCGTCGACGCGCTGTTCGACAACGGCCGCCGTGGTCGCCCCGTGACCGGTACCGGCAACCGTGCCCTCAAGTCCCTGAGCGACATGCTCAAGGGAAAGCAGGGTCGTTTCCGCCAGAACCTGCTCGGAAAGCGCGTCGACTACTCGGGCCGTTCGGTCATCATCGTCGGACCCCAGCTGAAGCTGCACCAGTGCGGTCTGCCCAAGCAGATGGCGCTCGAGCTGTTCAAGCCGTTCGTGATCAAGCGCCTGATCGACCTCGGTCACTCGCAGAACATCAAGGCCGCCAAGCGCGCCGTCGAGCGCTACCGTCCCGAGGTCTGGGACGTGCTCGAAGAGATCATCCGCGAGCGTCCCGTGCTGCTGAACCGTGCACCCACCCTGCACCGTCTCGGCATCCAGGCGTTCGAGCCCCAGCTCGTCGAGGGCAAGGCGATCCAGCTGCACCCGCTCGTCTGCGCGGCGTTCAACGCCGACTTCGACGGTGACCAGATGGCCGTCCACCTGCCGCTGTCGGTCGAGGCCCAGGCCGAGGCCCGCGTGCTGATGCTCGCCTCGAACAACATCCTGAAGCCGTCGGACGGCCGCCCGGTGACCCTGCCCTCGCAGGACATGATCATCGGCCTGCACCACCTGACCACCCTCAAGGAGGGTGCGATCGGTGAGGGCCGTGCGTTCGGTTCGGTGGGCGAGGCGATCCTGGCCAAGGACGAGGGCACCCTCGACCTGCAGGCCAAGGCGCGCATCCGCATCCCCGGCCTGACGTTCCTCGAGGGTCAGGCGCCCGAGGGCTACGACAAGCACGGTCTCGTCGACGCTTCGCTCGGCCAGGCGATCTTCAACGCCACGCTCCCCAAGGGCTACCCGTTCGTTCGCGAGCAGGCAGACAAGGGCAAGCTGTCGCAGATCGTCAACAAGCTGGCCGAGGAGTACCCCAAGGTCGAGGTCGCGGCATCGCTCGACCGGATCAAGGACGCCGGCTTCTACTGGGCCACCCGTTCGGGTGTCACGGTGGCGCTGAGCGACATCCTCACCCCGCCGAACAAGGCCGAGATCGTGGGCGGCTACGAGAAGCAGGCCGCGAAGGTCCAGGCGCAGTACGAGAAGGGTCTCACCACCGACGCCGAGCGTCGTCAGGAGCTCATCAAGATCTGGACCGAGGCCACGGATGCCGTCCAGAAGGCGATGCGCGACAACTTCCCGGCCGACAACACCATCAACCGCATGGTCTCGTCGGGCGCCCGTGGTAACTGGCTGCAGATCCGCAACATCGCGGGTATGCGAGGGCTTGTGAACAACCCGAAGGGTGAGATCATCCCGCGTCCGATCATCTCCTCGTACCGCGAGGGTCTGTCGGTCGCCGAGTACTTCATCGCGACGCACGGTGCCCGTAAGGGTCTGGCCGACACGGCCCTCCGTACGGCCGACTCGGGGTACCTGACGCGTCGTCTGGTCGACGTCTCGCAGGACGTCATCATCCGCGAAGAGGACTGCGGCACGTCGAAGGGCCTCGAGCTCCCGATCGCCGCTGCCGACTCGACCGGTGCGCTGGTCAAGGACGCGAACGTCGAGAACTCGGTGTTCGCCCGCACGCTGGCGACGGCTGTTGTCGACGCGCAGGGCGCCGTCCTGGCCGAGGCCGGCGACGACGTGGGCGACGTCCTCATCGACAAGCTCGTCGCGGGTGGCATCGAGTCCATCAAGGTTCGCTCCGTGCTGACCTGCGACTCCGCCGTCGGTGTCTGCGCGAAGTGCTACGGCCGTTCGCTCGCCACCGGCAAGATCGTCGACATCGGCGAGGCCGTCGGCATCATCGCGGCCCAGTCGATCGGTGAGCCCGGTACCCAGCTGACGATGCGTACCTTCCACACCGGTGGTTCCGCGTCGGCCGACGACATCACGCAGGGTCTTCCCCGTGTGCAGGAGCTCTTCGAGGCGCGTACCCCCAAGGGTGCCTCGCCGATCGCCGAGGCCGACGGCCGCATCACGATCGACGAGACCGAGAAGGCCAAGAAGGTCATCCTCACGCCCGACAACGGCGACGAGCCCGTGGTCTACCCCGTCCTGAAGCGTGCGACGCTCCTGGTCGAGGACGGCCAGCACGTCACCGTCGGTGAGCCCCTCCAGGTCGGGACGCTGGACCCCAAGGAGGTCATGCGCGTGCAGGGTGCCCGCGAGGTGCAGAAGTACCTCGTGAACGGCGTCCAGGGCGTGTACCGCTCGCAGGGTGTGCCGATCCACGACAAGCACATCGAGGTCATCGTGCGCCAGATGCTGCGCAAGGTCACCGTCGTCGACCACGGCGACACCGACCTGCTCCCGGGCGAGCTCGTCGACTTCAAGCGGTACCAGAACATCAACCGCGAGACGGTCGGCGAGGGCAAGCGCCCCGCGTCGGGTCGTCCCGAGCTGATGGGTATCACGAAGGCGTCGCTCGCGACCGAGTCGTGGCTGTCCGCCGCGTCGTTCCAGGAGACCACCCGCGTCCTGACGCAGGCGGCCATGGAGGGCAAGAGCGACCCGCTCGTCGGCCTGAAGGAGAACGTCATCATCGGAAAGCTCATCCCCGCGGGGACGGGCCTGTCGAAGTACCGCAACGTCACCGTCGAGGCGACGGAAGAGGCCAAGAGCGAGCGGTACCCCAACCGCATCTTCGCCTCGGACGGCGCGTACTCCGACGCCGATCTGAGCTACGTCGACTTCGACAGCTTCACGACGGACGACTTCACGCCCGGTAGCTACAACTAAGGGATCCGTCCCGCACGAAGGCCCTCGGCTCACGCCGGGGGCCTTCGTCGTGTCCGCGCCGTTTCGAACGCGCGACGTGTGGCGTCCGCGGCGTGTCGGAGGCCGGATGCGCCGGGGGAGTGCGCCTACCGTGGACGGGGAGGAACGGATGGCGCGAGTCGGTGGCCGGAACGTGTGGATCGCGTGGCCGGTGGGAATCATCTGCACCGTGGTGGTCGCCGTCCTGGTCGTTCTCGCGGTCCCCGGCATCCCGGCATCCGTGATCTTCGTCGGTGACACGCTCCGCGCGGCCCGGTCCGCTCCCACGGCCACGCCGGAGCCGGCTCCGACTCCGGCGTCGACCTGTCGCGAGCTCTACTCGGCGGACCTCTGGTCGTCGCTGGTCTGGTCGCGCAACAATCTCCTGACGCAGCGTCGGACCCCGGCGGCGTCGACCCCCGAGGCCGTCGCGGCGTCGGGGGCGACCGTGGTCGTGACCTGTCACTGGCGGGGGACGGCGGGTCGATCGATGGAGACCACGGTGTCGACCGTCACCCCCGAGGGGGCCTCGGCTGTTCAGGCGACCCTGTCGTCGCAGGGATTCGGATGCCAGGTCTCCGGCGACACGGTCCACTGCGAGCGCGCGGCGGGCGGCGTCGTCGAGGTGCACGACATCCGCGGCGATCGGTGGGTGTCGTCGACCCTCACGAACTGGATGCCGGACGGCTACGCCGAGACGGTGGCATCCCGAGCCTTCGCCGAGTGAGCGATCAGCCGAAGATCGACGCGATGATGCTCGCGGTGTAGCCCGTCGGCGCGAGGTTGGAGTACTGCGTGTCGATCAGGACGTCGTCGCGCCAGAAGAGCGTGCGACCGTCATTGACCGGGTAGGTGTCATTGATCCACGTCTTCTCGCACCGCGTGCCGTCGTCGGGCGTGTAGCAGCTGAAGCCCTGCGTGGCGACGAGGTCGTTGAGCATGTCGAGGGCGGGTCCGCGGTCGACGCGGGTGATACGCGTTTCAAGGCCCGTCGTGTCGGCGCCGGGATCGCGCCAGATGCAGATGAGCGAGCCGTCGGGCTGCGGCCCGGAGGCACCGACCGACGGGTCGTTCAGCGGGACGGATGCCAACTGGGCCAGCACGTCGGCCGAGAGCATCGCGCGGCAGTCGGTGGGGATGGCCGCGGGGGCGACGGTCGGGGTGATCGTGGGGATGGGTGTCGCCGTCGGGGAGACGGACGATTCCGCGGCCGGTGTCGTCGGTGCGGCAGAGCCGCCGTCGTCCGGCGCGCACGCGCTCAGGGCGAGTGCCGCCGCGACCGCGAACACGGCTGCGCCGGTCGGACGAAACACGCGACGGGCCATGAAGTCACCCTAGATGCCGCCACCGACACGGTCGAGACCGACACACGACGGCACGCCTGCGCCGTACGGCGACGAGCGCGGGTTAGCCTGACGCCGCAGATACTTGCGCGCGTGAGGAGACCCCGATGAGCGACCCCCAGTCGTACGGTGACCCCGTCGACGAGCCCAAAGACGAGGCGCACGACGTGGTCGGGCGCGCGCACGAGGGCCTGGCCGACGCCGAGGCCGCCCAGCGCGATGCCGTCGACCCCGCCGAGGCTGCCGCCGCCTGGGACGAGCGTGAGCGCGACCAGCACGTGTCGTCGACGCCCGCGGCGACCGAGACGACCACGGCGACCGTTCACGACGCGTCGCCGGTCGCCCCCACGACCACGACCGACCTCGATGACGAAGACGCCCGCTGGGCCGCGTACGCGGCTTCGGCGGAGCCCGAGGCGGCGCCCGCCGCGGCGACGACCGACGCGTCCACGCAGCGCTACGACGCCTACGGCGACACCGCCGGGGCCGCGGCTGCCGGGGGAGCCGTCGCCGCAGGTGCCGCGGCGGCCGGAGCGTCCTCGACTCCGGTGGCGTCCACCACCGCTTACGACACGCGATCGACCGACGCTCCCACGACGGCCTCCCCGACGGCGTACGCGAACACCGCGCAGCCGATCTTCGTCCAGGCCCCCGAAGCCCCGCGTCCGCGCGGCAACCGCGGGGCGGCCGGCGCGATCGGTCTGCTCGCCGCGCTCTGCTTCGCCGTCCTCTACCTTGCGGCGACCCTCGGTCTGCGTCTGCTGACGGGCGATCTCGAGGTGTCCGGGCTCGCGAATGCCGCTCTCGGCGCCCTCGCCACGTGGGGCCTCTGGGTGCCGACCGTGGCGTTCTATCTGGGTTTCTGGTTCCTCGGAGCCCTCATCAACCGCGGCCGGTGGGGGCACTGGGTGGTCTGGGGCCTCGTCGTGGGCGTGATCGCCTGGGGCGGGCATCTCCTCGGTGCCCTCTTCGCCGCGCCGTTCTGGATGCTCACCGCCCGAGAGGGCGTCGACCTCCTCGGAGACAACGTCCTCGCCCCGCTCGCGATCGTCGCGTTCGTCCTCGGGCGCGAGCTGACGATCTGGTTCGGCGCGTGGGTCGCGCGTCGCGGCCGGCGCGTGACCGAGCTGAACGACGAGGCGCAGCGCGAGTACGAGCGCACGCTCGAAGCGGGCCCGCAGGTCTCCGTCGTC
>NZ_JARHXC010000333.1:0-3955 GCF_029222405.1 Microbacterium sp. Kw_RZR3
TGTCGAAGCCTCCGCGGGCGTCGCGCGGGCGGCGGGGCGTGCAGCGGTGGCTGAGCTTGTCGAAGCCTCCGCGACCCGAACGTGACCGTGGCCGTGAGGCCGTGGCATCCATCCCCCGAACGAAGGAGCCGCGTCGATGAAGATCGTGGTGCTGATCAAAGAAGTGCCCGACACGTGGGGCGAGCGCCGGCTCGACCTCGAGACCGGGCTGACCGACCGGGCGGCCGCGACGCCCGTGCTCGACGAGATCGACGAGCGCGCGGTCGAGGCCGCGCTCGCCCACGCCGATGCGCATGAGGGAACCGAGGTGGTCGTGCTGACAATGGCGCCGGCATCGGCCGCGGCCACGGTGCGCAAGGCGCTGGCGATGGGAGCGACGTCCGCCGTGCACGTCGTCGACGATGCGCTGCACGGGGCCGATCTGCTGCTGACCGCCGAGGTGCTCGCGGCGGCCATCCGGCGCACGGGATTCGACCTCGTGATCGCCGGCAACCTCTCGACCGACGGGGGTGGCGGCGTGCTGCCCGCGATGGTCGCCGAGATCCTCGCCGTGCCGAACCTGACCGCGCTGTCGAGCCTCGAGCTGACGGGCGACTCCGCTTCCGGCGACCGTGTGAGCGACGCGGGCACGATGCGGGTGTCGGCCGCGCTCCCGGCGGTCGTCTCGATCACCGAGGCGATGCCCGAGGGGCGGTTCACGACCTTCAAGGGCATCATGGCGGCGAAGAAGAAGCCGTACGAGACTCTGGATGCCACGGCCCTCGGCGTCGAGGCGGAGGATCCCGCCGTGCCCCGGTACATCATGCTGTCGGTCACCGAGCGCCCTCCCCGCGAGGCGGGGATCAAGATCACCGACGACGGAGACGCCGCCGAGAAGCTCGCCGCCTTCCTCGCCGACGAGGGGGTGCTGCGATGACCGTCGCGCTCGTGCTGCTCGAGGTACTCCCCAATGGGGCGCTCGCCGCGTCGTCCGCGGGGCTGCTAGCCGCGGCCGGCCGGGTGGGGGAGTCGGTCGCGGTCGTCGTGGGACCGTCGCGCGCCGCGGAGGAGGCCGCCGGCCTCGGCGCGGTGCGCGTGCTCACCGCCGACGCCGATTCCGACGCCCTGACCCTTCCCGTGGTCGACGCGCTCGCCGCGGCGGTCGCGCGCGAGCGCCCCGACCTCGTGCTCGCGTCGAACTCCATCGAATCGCGCGACGCCGTGGCCCGCTTGGCCGCACGTCTGCGGTTGCCGCTCGCTGCCGACGTGGTGGGTCTCGACCGCGACGAGCTCGGGATCGTGGCGCGGCATTCCGCCTTCGGTGGGGCATTCACGGTGGAGGGTGCCCCGACCTTCGGGCCGCTTGTCGCCACCCTGCGGCCGGGCGCGGTCACCGAGCGCCTCGACACGCAGCCTCTTGTCGTCGAGCGGCTGGAGGTCGTGGCATCCGGAGTCCCGGCGGGTCGAGTCGAGAGTTTCTCCGAGACCGCCGCGCCGTCGTCGCGCCCCGAGCTGCGCGGCGCGGACATCGTGGTGGCCGGAGGGCGCGGCGTGGGCTCGCGCGAAAACTTCGCGCTCGTCGAGCAGCTCGCCGACGTGCTCGGCGCCGCGGTCGGCGCATCGCGCGCGGCGGTCGACGCCGGATACGTGCCGGCCGCCGCGCAGGTCGGACAGACGGGCGTGACCGTGTCGCCGCGGCTGTACATCGCGCTCGGGATCTCGGGGGCGATCCAACACCGCGCCGGCATGCAGACCGCTACCACCATCGTCGCGGTCGACAAAGACGCCGAGGCGCCGATCTTCGCGATCGCCGACTTCGGTATCGTCGGAGATCTGTTCACCGTCGTCCCGCACCTGATCAGCGCGCTCGAGGCTCCGAAGAAATAGATGGCGTCCACACCACGCAACCCGCGTCGCGGGCTGCCGCGCGTCCCCGGCGGGGAGCCCTGGCCGCCCGCGGTCTCCGGCGCGCCCGAGGCGGGGGACGACATCTCCGTGGTGGGCGCCGCGCCGGTGCAGGGTGCGCGGGGCGACGGCGAGCCGTGGCCGCCAGGTTCCGTTGTTGCGGATTCGGAGAACGGCGGCGGATCCGGACGTAGCGGCGAGATCGATCCGAATCCGGTGACGCTTTCCGAATCCGCGGCCGTGTCGGTCGCGCAGGATGCGGCCGGTCTCGCGGATTCCGCGAGTTCCGGGCGTGAGCCTCTTTCGGATCCGGATGCCGCGGACTCCGCGCCCACGTCGGAGGTGCGGCGGGGGCTGCCTCGCGTTTCGGGTGGCGAGCCGTGGCCGCCGGCTTCCGCGCGCGCAGATTCGGAGAACGGCGGCAGATCCGGACGCATCGGCGAGATCGATCCGAATCCGGTGACGCTTTCCGAATCCGCGACCCCGTCGGCCGCCCCTCGCCCGCCCCTCGCGGTGCGGAGGACGGTGTGGCCGGGCGTCGCGGCATCCGCACCTCGCCCCGCGAAGGCCGAACCGCACCGCATCGGCCCCTACACGCCGCTGCAGTGGCTCGGCTCGATGATCGTGCTCGGAGTCTTCGCGTTCGCGCTGGCCGGGATCGCGGTGCTGCTCGCGCGGTTCGTCCTGGCTCTCGAGCCGGGGCGCGACTTCCTGGCCGCCTTCCCGGGCGAGTACCCGCTCCCCGAGGGGGCGCCGGTGGGGCTCCCCGTATGGCTGAACTGGTCGCACTTCCTCAACAGCTTCTTCCTGCTCTTCATCATCCGCACGGGATGGCAGGTGCGGCGTGAGAAGCGGCCGAGCGCCTTCTGGTCCCCGCGGAAGAACAAGAAGCGCCGCATCAGCCTGACGCTGTGGTTCCACCAGGCTGTCGACATCCTGTGGATCGCGAACGGTGTCGTCTTCGTCGTCCTGCTGTTCGCGACCGGGCAGTGGATGCGCATCGTCCCGACGTCGTGGGAGGTCTTCCCGAACGCGCTGTCAGCCGCGCTGCAGTACGTCTCGCTCGACTGGCCCACCGAGAACGGCTGGGTGAATTACAACAGCCTCCAGCAGCTGTCGTACTTCGCGATCACGTTCGTCGCCGCGCCGCTCGCGATCGTCAGCGGCGTGCGGCTGTCGGGCGTGTGGCCCAAGAACGCCGAGAAGCTCAACCGGATGTACCCCCTCGAGTGGGCGCGCAGAATCCACTTCCCCGTGATGCTGTTCTTCGTGGCGTTCATCGTCGTGCACGTCGGGCTGGTGCTGGCGACGGGCGCCCTGCGCAACCTGAATCACATGTACGCCGCCCGCGGCGCGGTCGACCCCGACGCCTTCACGAGCGACCCGACCGGGTTGCTGATCTTCGCGGCATCCCTGCTCATGATGGCCGCGGGATGGGTGGCCGCGCGACCGCGCGTCCTGGCGCCGATCGCTCGGCTCTTCGGCGACGTGAAGATGCGCTGAGCGGGCAGGGCCTTGCGGCTACTGCTCGGGCGAAACGATGTGCGGCACGCTGCGCGCTCATCGCGTGCGCGCGGGCGTCCGCGCGGCTCCGCGCGAGCCGCGCATAAACGCTGTTTGCGCGCATAAACGCGTGCACAGCGTGTTTCTGTGAGCGGATGGCGTTTATGGATGCCGAATGCCGGCCGCGGCCTCGCGCCCACCCAACCGCGGCTCCGTGCCACGCCTCCCGCGGCTCCGCGCCGCGCCTCCCGCGGCTCCGCGCCGCGCCTCCCGCGGCTCCGCGCCGCGCCATGCCCTCGCCCCCGCTCTGGTCCCGCGCTCCGGCCCCGCGCTCCGCGCTCCGCGCCAGCGCGCATAAACGCTGTTTGCGTGCATAAACGCGTGCAGAGCGTGTTTCTGTGAGCGGATGGCGTTTATGGATGCCGAATGCGCGGCTGCGCCCCGGCGTCTGCCCGACCGCTACCTCGCGCGGTCCCCGCGCGCCCCGCGGCTCTGCCCTCTGGCGGCCTCGCGCCAGTACGCATAAACGCTGTTTGCGTGCATAAACGCGTGCAGAGCGTGTTTCTGT
>NZ_JARHXC010000334.1:0-36486 GCF_029222405.1 Microbacterium sp. Kw_RZR3
TTAGCGGTCTCCCCGCCTCCGCGGGACTTAAGGCACTCGCTCGTTCCTCTGGAGCGACTCGCCCCTTCACGATAGGAAGTCGGTCCTATCGGCTGCATTTCGATCAAAAGCCGCATTCGATGAAACCTAATTCCGCGTGGCGAGACACGCGCTCGCATTGGCAGATCAGTTCTTGGCGAACCGGTGTTAAAGGATCGCAGTCTCATTTGCGAGCCCCCACATTATTCAACTACCACAAACGATACCTGAGGTGATGGTGCAAGTGGCTGACGTTTGGCGCAAGTTCTCGTTTGACTACATTGACGACCCGGAGTTGGATATTTCGACGGCGAGAATTTTAAATCAGAAGTTCATCGTCGACGGCAAGATCGATTGGGCCCAGGCTTACAGTCTTGATTCGGTCGAGGTTGGTGGCCGCGCTCCAGAAAGTCGCCGGAAGCGACGACGCCGCGAGGCACCGACCGTGCTTTCGGTGCCAATCCGTCTTGTTGTCCCTTTCGCTCATAGCTTCGACGTGCGGGATCGAGCAAAGATTGGGATTATAGTTCCTGAACGATTCGAGTATGAAAGTGACAGGGTCGAAATCGTCGGTCTGATGGAATGCGACCTCACCGTTTGGGTTACGTCATCACCTGATCCCTACTTCGAACTGGGGCCGCTCGAATCGGGCATCGCAGGTACTTGATCAGGTGGGTGTTGCGTGTGCCGTCGTCTACAACGGCGTTCGCGTATGACCGTGACGGAGGACGACGGCGGAGCCCAAAAGTTCCCGCCTGGGCGAGTCGATTGCCTCATTATCATCGTAGGCCGGGGATAGGAAACCACCGACCATGGCAAGGTAGATTTTGAGGGGAACGTCGTGAGCATAAAGTGGCCTGTATCCATCTTCGAAATCGACGGGTACTTTCAGCGAATCGATTCGCAAGTGGATTTGCATCACTTGTATGAACCCGACTACTGGGATGAAGTGTGCGTCGGGTTTGATGCGGAATTCAAGCGACTCGAAATAAGAGACCATCCTGCCGATCCAAGACTCGAGGTTGTGGCCGAAGCCGACGTGGTCTCATTCGAGAAATGGGCAAGAAAAGCTCTCACTCGAATGTGGAAGGTGGATCGATTCCGGGGTCGTAGCGCGAGTATCGAGGAAGGCCATCGGGTAGGAGACCTCGACGCTAGAGCCTTGTGGGGCGAGCTCATTATTCGGTCTGAACAGTAGCTCTGAGCGTTCGACGGTTCACATCGACCTTGGGGCGATTACTTCGGACCTGTTGCTTTCGTATGACGCGGAGAACCGTCATGTCGGGACGCGGACGTATGCGGGTTCGGTGGCCTCGCCGGTGCGGGATGGTTCGGGGCGTATGGTGTCGCGGACGGTGGATCCTGCGGGTGATTCTCCGGCGGTGACGTCGCGGTGACGGTCGACGTTCCCTCCGCTGTTGCATCCACGTGATCCTATCCGCCACTGCAGGGTCACACGCTGACCACGGGCGACGGGGCCACCTCTTCGGGCGTGCAGCTGTATGACCCGTTCGGTCGGCCTCTCGAGGCGGGGACTCTCGCACTGGGCACGGGAGCCGCCAACGAGTCCGGTTCGGTGAACGGGACGACAGGGTGGCATCAGGGCGCGCAGAAACTCACCGAAGCGTTGGAGACGGCGCTGGTGATCGAGATGGGTGCCCGGTTGTATGTGCCGGCGTTGGGTCGGTTCTTGCAGGTGGATCCGGTTGAGGGTGCTGTCGACAACGACTACGTTTGGCCGACCGACCGGATCTGGAAGAACGGCCTGAGCGTCGAAACCGTTGCCTACGTTATCCAGGGCCGCGCGGGTGAGGCAGTGGTTGCCGCCGCACGAATCGCCGCAGGCGCCGTTGGGATGAGAAGTACATTGAGGCGGCGGCGTCAGTCATCGAGACGACCGCTCGAGCGTGCGCAGTTCGTCAACGGCACCAAGCGGGCAGCAAGGTGGTATTTGGTGTGGTGAAGAAATCCGGCGTTTACGTCCATGGCTCGTCCAAGGGCGTTCGAGTCGGCGGCGCGATTCTGGGTGGTGCATGGTTGGTAGTTGCTTTACCTCCTCTCTTTGTCGAGTCCGAGAATCTTGGTCTTCTTCCCCTGTCTCCACTCTTCCTGTATTGGATTATCCGACCGTGGTTCATGGGGCTTTGGCTCACAGAAGAGCACGTGGTGGTGGAAAGTTGGTATCGGCGATATCGGATACCCGTGGGCGAGGTTTCCTCCGCGTCTGTAGCGGGTTACCTTGGCCTTATCTCTAAGGGGGTGATCCGACGGATTCCTTTCGCTGGTCCGGTGGGCACACTCGTTATTACAGAGCAGTCCGGTCGACGTCGCGACTTCCCGAGCACGATAGCGAAACGCAAGGCGGCATTGAGGCTGGCCCTGCGAGTCCGTCAGCACGTGGGAATCGAACGCCCACGGTCGGACGTGTCCGCAGTGGAATGAGCCGGATCGTGGCGGAGACCCTTGGGGTTCAGATGCCGGCGCGCGGGAAGCGGTACGTGTATGCGAGTGCGGGGGATTCTCCGTTGGCGGTGGTGTCGGGGGATGCCGGGGCGACGGTGTTCCTGTCCCTGCCGGGCGCGGTGACGGTCGATTTCCCGTCTTCGGGTGCGGCGTCGTGGTCGTACCCGTCCTTGCAAGGGCCCACGCTGACGACCGGGGACGGGCCTTCGTCGTCGGGTGTGCAGGTGTACGACCCGTTCGGGCAGCCCCTTGACCCGGCGACTCTCGCGTGGGGTACAACGGCGGCCAACGATGCGGGTGCGGTGAACGGCACGACGGGGTGGCATCAGGGTGCGCAGAAGCTGACGGAGTCGGTGGACTCGGCGCTGCTGGTCGAGATGGGTGCCCGGTTGTATGTCCCGGCGCTCGGCCAGTCGGGATACGCTCACATCCCGCTTCTGTCAGGACGGAGTTTGCGTGGACCGCGATGAAGCATTGCGAGGCGTGCTCTGCGCCGTGAATCGAAAGGTGGATCTCCGCGCGCGTGCATCTTTTGTGGTGCCGCCATCGGCTGCCGGTATCGCCCAGGTGTTCATGCGCCCGCATAATCTCGATGCGCCCGAAGTGTGCGTGACCGATACGACTGTTTCATTTTACCTTGAGTTCTTGGGCGCGCACTGGGAGGCGGACTCGTCGGAAGACGTATCGTTCGCTGAACGTGTCAACTGGGCCGTGGAGATGATTGCAAACGCTGCTGAATTCGGATTAATTCGCGTGCGGCGTCGGGGGTCACTATGGGGTCGTCAGACTCATTTGCTTATGTCTGCGGGCGATAAGGACGCCTGGCGCCGTGATTCTCGATTCAGGATTGTTCGATCGTGGCCATCTTGGAGCTAGGGACCCGCTCGCGTGTTCGAATGGAAGGGCGGCCCTATGAGGTCGGTTGATGAGCCCACGCTGCCGGGGCAGTCGCAGGTGATAACGACGCGGTATCGCGATGACGGCGCGGGTTAATTGTTGTCGAGTGATCTGCGGGATGCCGTGGCGGCGTCGGCGCGCGTCGCAGATCCGGAGACAGGCCATGGATCCGGACGCACTCCGCGAAATGCTCCGGTTCTGGCGCCTCTTTCCGGATCCGGTTCGCGCCGCGCCCGCTCACTCCAGCAGATGCCGCAGATACCTCCCCGGCGCCTCCAGAAACCCGCGGTGCAACCGCACAAGATCCAGGTCTTCCCAGGCGCTCTCGCGGATGCCCCACTCGCCCAGCTCGAGGATCGTCGCGCCCGGCAGTGCGGCGAGGACGGGGGAGTGGGTCGCGCAGATCACCTGCGTGCCGCGGCAGCGCATGCGGTCGAGGGATGCCAGCCAGCGGAGCGTCGATGAGAACGACAGGGCCGCCTCGGGCTCGTCGAGGCACGCGAGGCCGGCGACGTAGCGCTCGTGGTCGAGCACCTCGTCGAGGAGGCTGTTGAACGACTCGCCGTGACTCATCTCGTGGAGGCGCAGGGCGTCGCCCCCGACGAGGTCCTGTCGCCACGAGTAGTAGCTGTGCATCGTCTCGGCGCGCAGGAAGAATCCCCAGCGGGGTGCGCGGGGACTCCGCTCGACGCGCAGCCACTCGCCGAGCGGGCTCTCGGTGCGCCGCGTCTCGCCGCCGCCGTTCGTCGACCCGCCCTCGGCGGGGAGCCCCGCGGCCTCGGCGATGCCCTCGATCAGGGTCGATTTGCCCGAGCCGTTCTCGCCCACGAGGAACGTCACGCCCGGTCCGAACTCCCAGCCGTCATCCGCGGCGACCTCGAGGAACTGCGCGACGGCGGGGACCGTCGCCGGCCACGCCGCGCGATCGACCGGGGCGTCGCGAAAAAGCTTCACCCGCTGCACCGGCCGCGGGTCGTGCAGCCACTCGTCGCCGCGCGTCATGTCGTCAGACCCAGGTTCGCAGCCAGTTGTGCAGGCGCCAGAACTCGTACGGGACGGGCAGCCCCGCCCACACGGGGTACCAGAACGCCGAGAGGGCGACGCACAGCACCAGGAACCCGACGACGAACGCCTGCCCGCCGGCCCTCGACCCGTCGCGCATGCCGCGGGCGACGTCGCGCAGCGCGAACGCCAGCGCGAGCACGAGGAACGGCAGCATCGCCACCGTGTAGAACTGGAAGATCGTGCGCTCGGGGTACAGCAGCCACGGTACGTAGGTGGCGGCGAGGCCCGTGAGCACGAGCGCGTAGCGCCAGTCCCGCACGAGCACGAAACGCACGAGTAGATACACGGATGCCGCGACCCCGGCCCACCAGATGAGTGGGTTCGCGAGGCTCGAGATCGCTTCCGTGCACCCGCTCGGCAGACCGCACCCGTTGACGCCGTAGTCGTCCTGGTGCCAGTACATCGACGTGGGGCGGATGAGGAAAGGCCACTGCCACGCGGGGCTCGCGTAGGCATGCGGGGTCACGAGGCCCACGTGGAACTTGTACATCGCCTCGTGATAGGCCCACAGGCTCTGCAGGGGCGCGGGCACCCACGACCAGAGGTCGGCCGACGCCACGGGCGTCGAGCGCATCCAGCCGCCGTCGGTGAACAGCCATCCCGACCAGCTCGACAGGTAGACGAGGGCGGCCACGGGCACGAGCAGCACGAACGAGGCGAGGCCCTGGCGCACGGCATCCATCGGCCATTGACCGATTCCGGCGCGTCGTCGGGCGAGGGCGTCGGTCACCACGGCGTAGATGCCGACGGCGGCCAGCACGTAGAGACCCGACCACTTCACGGCTGTGGCGGCTCCTGCGGCCGCGCCGGCGGCGATCAGCCACGGGCGGTTCCACAGGATCGGGCCCCACATCGGAGCCTCGCCCTCGCGAGCGACCCACGGCGCGGCCCACCGATCGGCCGTACGCCGATGATCGAGGGCGACGAACCAGAACGTCAGCACGATGAAGAACGTCAAGAAGATGTCGAGCAGGGCGATCCGGCTCAGCACGATCCCGAGTCCGTCGATCGCGAAGAGACCGGATGCCACGGTCGCCAGCGGAATGGACCGGGTGAGCGTGCGCGCGACGAGGTAGATCAGCAGCACCGTCGCGGTGCCGAAGGCGGCCGCCGCGATGCGCCAGCCCGTCGCGGAATCCGCTCCGAACAGCGCCATGCCGGCGCCGATGAGGATGCGCCCGAGCGGGGGGTGCACCACGTAGCTTCCGATGCCCGTGAAGATGTCGGTGTCGCCGGCGGCGAAGCGTTCGTCGGCCTTGTCGGGCCACGTCGACGGGTAGCCGAGCACCCACTGGCTCCACGCGTCCTTGACGTAGTAGGTCTCGTCGAACACGAGCTGGTGCGGGTTGCCGATGTCGATGAGACGCAGCACCGCCGCGGCGAGCGTGACCAGCGCGGGGGCGAGCCAGCGCCACAGGCGCAGACGACGAGGGTCGGCGAGCAGCGCGTAACGCCAGCGGTCGAGGCGTGTGCGCTCGACCGGCGGGAGCAGAGGAGAGAGGTCGGTGCTCACGCGCCCCAGCCTAAGGTGGAACGGTGATCATCCTTGCGGCCACCCCGATCGGCAACCTGGGTGACGCGTCGCGCCGTCTGATCGAGGCGCTCGAGAACGCCACGGTCGTCGCGGCCGAAGACACCCGCACGACCCAGCGGCTGCTCGCGGGCCTCGGCGTCGAGAATCGCCCGCGCCTGATCGCCCTGCACGACCACAACGAGAAGGAGCGCGCAGCCGAGCTCGTCGAGCTCGCGCGCGAGGACGACCTCCTCGTGCTGAGCGACGCCGGTATGCCGACCGTGAGCGACCCCGGTTTCGGCCTGGTCGCGGCGGCTGCCGCCGCGGGCGTGACGGTCACCGCTCTTCCCGGGCCCAGCGCCGTGGTCACGGCCCTCGCCGTCGCGGGGCTGCCCACCGACCGTTTCGCCTTCGAAGGCTTCCCTCGCCGCAAGCCCGGGGAGCGGCGCCGCGCCTTCGCGCAGTTGGCGTCGGAGGAGCGGACCCTGGTCTTCTTCGAGTCGCCGTCGCGACTGGCATCCACTCTCGACGACCTCGTCGCGACCTTCGGCGCCGATCGTCCCGCCGCGGTCTGCCGCGAGCTGACGAAGCTGTACGAAGAGGTCAAGCGGGGCACGCTCGCCGAGCTCGCCGCGTGGGCGGCTGACGGGGTGCGCGGCGAGATCGCGATCGTCGTCGGCGGCGCCACGGCGCGCGAGGTGGCGTTCCCGGATGCCGTGACCCAGGTGCTCGAACTCGTACGCGGCGGCACGCGGCTCAAAGAGGCAGCGGCCGAGGTCGCGTCGCTGACGGGTCACTCGTCGCGCGAGCTCTACCAGGCGGGGCTCGCGGTCAAGCGCTGAGGGGTGGTCTGACGGGTCGCGCCGTCGTCACCGGCGGTCTGTTTCGCGCTCGTTTCGCTATCGAGACGGTTCCGCACCCGACCTTGACGGGCTAACGGTCATGCTTCCATTCTATTCCACAAGTATCCACACTTGCGGGCAGAACCCGACGCGCCCGCATCGCCCCCGCTTCCTCGACAGGATACCCGGCATGACCGCAACAGCCTCTTCCGCCTCCGACTCCCCGGAGGAGTTCGGCTACACCCAACAGCTGCATCGCGCCACGGGCGGATTCGCCTCTTTCGCGGTGGCCTTCGCCTTCGTCTCCATCGCCACCGGCATTTTCACGACCTATGGCAGCGTGCTCAACAGTTCAGGTCCCGCGGGAATCTGGACGTGGCCGATCGTCGTCGTGGGCCAGACGATGGTCGCTCTCGTCTTCGGCTCTCTGGCTGCCCGGATCCCGGTCACCGGCTACTCGTACCAGTGGATGTCGCGGCTGGCGAACCCGGTGCTCGGCTGGATCATGGGGTGGATCTCATTCACCTTCCTCGCCATCGTCGTCGTCGCGGTCGACTACACCATCGCCTCCACGGTGCTTCCGGTGCTTCTGGACTACGAGGGGAATGCGGGCAACGCCTGGCTGATCACGGTGGTCGTCCTCGTTCTGCAGGGCGTGCTCGTGACTTTCAGCACCGCATGGACCGAGCGCGTGAACAACTTCGCCGTGTCCGCCGAGCTCATCGGCATGATCCTGCTCGTGGTGCTGCTTTTCGTCGTCGGTCTCGTCGCTAAGGAGCTCAACGTCGGGAACCTCTTCTCCACGGGCGCGGTTCCCGCCGAGGGATACTTCTCCGTCGGCACGCTCACGAGCGTGGGACCGTGGATCATGGGCACCCTGCTCGGAGCGTTCACGATCGTCGGGTTCGAGTCGGCCGCCAACCTCGCCGAGGAGACGAAGGAGCCCGCCCGCGTCGTCCCTCGCGCGATGTGGCAGGCGGTTCTCGCGTCCGGCATCCTCGGGTTCCTGTTCCTCATCGTGGTCACCCTTCTCGCCGGTGATCCGGTCGAGCTCGCGGAGTCGGCGACGCCGATCGCCGACGTCGTGCATCGGGTCCTCGGCCCGGTCGTGGGCACTGGGCTCCTCGTCCTCGTTGTCATCGCGATCTTCGCGTGTGGAATGGTGATCCTCATGACGGGTGTGCGACTCATCTGGGCGATGTCGCGCGACGACCGTTTCCCTGGCCATCGCGCGATCAAGCGGATCTCGCCCAGCTTCGGCACCCCCGCAGTCGCCGCCGTGGCCTTCGTCCTCATCGCGCAGGCGATCCTCGCGGTGTTCGCACTGCAGACGGACGCGCTGTTCAGTCTCTTCTCGGCCGCAACGCTTCTTCCCGCGGTGATCTATGCCGCGACGATCCTGCTCTACATCGTCAAGCGCCGGAGCCTTCCCGCCAGCAAAGGCTTCTCGCTCGGACGCTGGGAGGTTCCGGTGCTCGTGCTCGCGTCCGCGTGGCTCGTCTTCGAGCTGCTCATCTTCCGCGATGCGTCGTTCGCGACGGCATGGGTCTATGTGGCGATCATGGTGGTGCTCGGCGGTGTCTATCTCACGTTCCTCCTCGTCTCGCGCGGCGGCGTTCGCGGCCTCGCGATGCCCGACATGCACTCGATCGACGCCGAACTCGACGCCGACGCACGCCAGGCCCATCGGAGCCACGACGCATGACGACGGTCCTCGCGATAGACCAGGGCACATCCGGCACGAAGGCCCTCGTGGTCGCCCCTGACGGTGCGGCGATCGGCGTCGCAGAGCGTAGCCTCCACCCTCGCTATGCCGGTCGTGCGGTGGAGCAGGACCCCCTCGCCCTGCTCGAGAGCGTCGTGGAGGCGGGGCGTGAGGCGGTTGCCCGTGCGGGTGTTGCCCCCGACATCGTGACCCTCGCCAACCAGGGAGAGACGGTACTCGCGTGGGATCCCGAGTCCGGGACGCCGCTCACCGACCTGGTCGTGTGGCAGGACCGGCGTGCCGAGGCCCTCTGCGAGGAGCTGGGAGAGTACTCGGAGACGGTCGCGGCGCGTACCGGTCTGGTTCTCGACCCGTACTTCTCCGCGCCCAAGCAGGCGTGGATCCGCCGGACCCTCACGACGGAGGGCGTCGTTACGACCTCCGATGCCTGGCTGCTGCACCGTCTCACGGGCGCGTTCGTGACCGACGTGTCGACGGCGAGTCGTTCCCTTGTGACCGATCTCGAGAACGCCTCGTGGGATGCCGAGCTGCTCGAGGTCTTCGGACTCGGCGACGAGTCCCTCCCTCGCATCGTGGATTGCGACGAGGTCGTCGGACACACCGACGTCTTCGGCCGCCCCGTTCCGGTCGGCGGTCTCGTCGTGGACCAGCAGGCCGCCCTCCTCGCCGAGTCCTGTCTCCTTCCCGGCGAGGCGAAATGCACCTTCGGAACGGGGGCATTCCTCCTCGCCAACGCGGGCACCGAGCCCGTGAGATCGAGCACCGGTCTGTCGACCTCGATCGCGTGGACGGCACGCGGCGCGACGGCGTACTGCTTCGACGGACAGGTGTACACCGCGGCATCCGCGATCCGTTGGATGCAACAGCTCGGGTTCATCGAGAGCGCCGCCGAGCTCGACACCATCGCCGCCTCCGACCACGGCGGCGTGTTCGCCGTCCCTGCGCTGGCGGGGCTGGGGGCGCCCTGGTGGCGTCCGGATGCCGCCGGCGTCTTGGCGGGAATGAGCCTGTCGACCGACGTCGGTCATATCGTCCTTGCGGTCCTGCAGGGGATAGCGGCTCAGGTCGCCGAGCTCGCAGAGGCCGTCGTAGACGACACGGGCGTTCCGTTGCGGCGCCTGCGCGTGGACGGCGGTCTCACGCGGAGCGTGGTTCTGATGCAGGCGGTCGCCGACCTGCTCCAGGTGCCGGTCGACGTCTACCCGTCGGAGCACGCCACCCCGCTCGGCGCGGCGGCGCTGGCCCGGTGCGCCGCCGATCGCTCGCTCGGCCTCGCGGAGTCGATCATCCCGTGGCAGCCGGCCCGCGTCTTCGAGCCGCGATGGACGGCGGCGCGCGCCGAGGAGTTCCGCACGCGGTGGCGCGCAGTCGCTGACACGGCGACACTCGCCTCCGCACCTTTCACCACCCCTTCGAGTCCCACCCAGGATTGACCCATGAGCCTCATCCCGTCCGTCTCCGTCGTCGTCATCGGGGGAGGGGTCGTCGGAACCGCGATCCTCCACGCCCTCGCACATCGCGGGGTCGATGCCCTGCTCCTCGAGCGCGAGAACGACCTCGCCTACGCCGCGAGCGGCACGAACTCCGGCATCCTGCACACGGGGTTCGACTCGACCCCGGGAGAATTGGAGACGCAGCTCATCCTGCGCGCGGCCCGGCTTCGAGCTGAGATCCTTCCGGCCCTGGGTGTGCCCGTCCTGCCTTGCGGCGCTGTTCTGTCGCCCCGAGTGGAGGGTGACGACGCAGTGATCGCGGACCTGGCCGCCAACGCGGCCGCTAACGGCGTCGCCACCGAACGCCGTGGGGCCGACGGCGCGCTGCTCGTGCCCGGGGAAGCGGTCACCGACCCCGTCGCCTTCACGCTCGCGCTCGCCGCGTCGGCACGTTCGGCGGGGGCTCGGATCGAACTCGATGCCCCGGTCGTCGGTCTGGACGACCATGGCGAGGAAATGACGGTTCGCCTCGCGGACGGCCGCACGGTCCGCGCTGCGGCGGTGATCAACGCGGCGGGACTGCACGCCGACGACGTCGCCCGGCTCGTCGGGGACGAGACGTTCGAGATCTATCCGCGCAAGGGAGAGTTCTTCGTGTTCGAGGTGCCCGCGGAGCGCCGGCTCGACAGCATCCTGCTTCCGGTGCCCACCAAGCGCACGAAGGGGGTGCTCGTCTTTCCGACCCTCGACGGCCGGGTGGTGACCGGCCCGACCGCCGTGGATCTCTTGGACAAAGAGGACTGGAGCGTGCGGCCGGAAGCGCGGGACGAGGTCCTCGCGAAAGCCCGTGCGGCGTTCGCCGCGCTCGAGGGGCTCGAGCCGGTCGCGCAGTACGCGGGACTGCGACCCGCGGGCCGCGATGCCAATTACGTGATCGGCCCCTCTGGCTCCTGCGCGCGTCTGATCAACGTCGCCGCGATCCGTTCCACCGGACTGTCGGCGTCGCTCGGCATCGGCGCCTATGTCGCTGAGATGCTCCCCGAGCTGGGTCTCGATGTGGACCACGCCCGCCCCGCGGCGCCGGTCGCCTCCCACGCCGTACGTCCCGAGTGGTGGCGACGGACGGCTGCGCGCTTTGCAGAGGTGGGCCGGGTCACGAGGTGAGCGACGGCAAGCCCACCGTACTGTTCGACCTGGACGGCGTGCTTCTGCGGGGCGACACGATGGCGAGCCTCGTCGTCCGACGCCTCGTACGTCACCCGCGGCGGATGATGCGAGCGGCACCGACGCTGGCCCGGCTGCTGGGAGCGGGCCCCGAGACCGAGCGTGCCCGTTCGGCCCATCGGCGGTTGGTGCAGCTGGCCCTCGACGGGCTGGAGCGGCACGAATACGAGGAACTCGCCGTGCACACGGCGCGACGTCTCGCCGCCGATCCGCGTCGCCGCGTCGCCGCGTGCGTTCGAGCAGCGTGCATGGCGCTCCATCGGGGCGAGCGCGTGCTGGTGGTGACGGCGACGGAGCGCGTGCTCGCGCGGGCATACCTTGACGCGATCGGCCTGCGGTCCGCGGAGCTCTCCGCCTCTGAGCTCGGCGGACCCCCACGCCGTCTCGGATGGGAGCGGCACAATGTCGGCGAGGCCAAGGTCGAGAGTGTTCGCGAGCTGGGTGTGGCTGTGGAACAGGCCCGTTTCTTCACTGATTCCGTCAGCGACCTTCCCCTCGCGCTGCGGGTGCGGGCGGTCGTCCTGGTCAATCCGTCGCGCCGATCGGCGCGCGTCTTCCGTGACCGGATCCCCGGGCACACGCTCCTGCGGGGGTGAGCGGTCCCCCGGGAGTTAGCCCGCCATCACGATCGCCGCGTCGACGTGCTCGAGAGCGGCGCTCAGCGCGCCCGTCGGCGCCTCATCCACCACCACCCCCGTGAAGCTGCTCAGCGTGGCCACGCGATGCGGCGCGACGCGGTCGAACTTCGTCGCATCGGCCAGGACGTATGCGCGCCGGGCGTTGCGCAGCACGACCCGGCGCACGTCGACCTCGTCGAGGTAGTAGTCGGTGAGACCTGCCTCGGCGTCGAGACCGCCGGAGCCGAGGAACGCCACATCGACGTAGACATCGTCGAAGAATCGTGCGGCCGTGGCGTTCGAGAGGGCCAAGTCGCCTCCGCGCACGCGGCCCCCACTCACGAGGACCGTGATGCCCGGGCGATCCGCCAGCTCCACCGCGGCGCGCAGCGACGGCGTGACGACGGTGAGATCAGAGGCATCGGCGAGCTCTTTGGCGAGCAGCAAGGCGGTCGTGCCCACATCGATCATGATCGTGCCCCCGCGAGGCACGAGGGCGGCCGCGGCCCGGGCGATGCGCTGCTTGGCCTCGAGACCACTCGCGCTGCGCTCGTCGAAGGAGGCCTCGGCCTCCGCGCTGGGCGCCGACAAGGCGGCGGCACCGCCGTGGACGCGGGTGAGTGCGCCCCGCCTGTCAAGGGCCATGAGGTCACGACGGATGGTCTCGATCGACACGTCGAGACGTTCCGCGAGCTCCTCCGTGGTCACCGCTCCGGCTTGCCGCACGAGCTCGGCGATACGCGCTTGCCTCTCGACGATCAGCATCGGCGTTCGCTTCTCCGACGCGCCGCCCTGGTCTTCCGCGACGCTGTGGACATTCGTGGGCGCATGGGGAGATTATCCCCTGCGCGGTCTCTCTCGGCGCACGTCGCCGGTGCGAGACGCCGGCTGCACGACAGAACCGGACACGGCGCCGACCGGACACCGGCCGGGCCGGGGGACGTCACGCGACCGCCCGGGCCGCACGCGCCCCCGTAGAATCCTCAGGTGACTTCCGGCCGATCTTTCTACATCACGACGCCGATCTACTACCCGAGCGACGTCCCCCACATCGGCCACGGCTATACGACCGTGGCCGTGGACACGCTCGCGCGCTGGCACCGCCAGGCCGGTGACGACACATGGATGCTGACCGGCACCGACGAGCACGGCCAGAAGATGATGCGTGCCGCGGCCGCGAACAACCACACCCCGCAGGAGTGGGTCGACAAGCTCGTGGGCGAGTCGTGGTTCCCTCTGCTGAAGACGCTCGACGTCGCCAACGACGACTTCATCCGCACGAGCCAGCCCCGTCACGAGGAGCGCGTCGCCAAATTCGTGCAGGCGCTCTACGACCGGGGCTACATCTACGCCGGCGAGTTCGAGGCGCTCTACTGCGTCGGGTGCGAGGAGTTCAAGACCGAGGCCGAGATCGTCGACGGCGAGGGTCCCTTCGAGGGACTCAAGGTCTGCGCGATCCACTCCAAGCCCCTCGAGCTGCTGCAGGAGAAGAACTACTTCTTCAAGCTCAGCGAGTTCCAGGACCGCCTGCTCGAGCTGTACAAGACCGAGCCCGACTTCGTGCGCCCGGAGTCGGCGCGCAACGAGGTCGTCTCCTTCGTCAAGAACGGTCTGAAAGACCTGTCGATCTCGCGGTCGACGTTCGACTGGGGCATCCAGGTGCCCTGGGATGACGCGCACGTCATCTACGTGTGGGTCGACGCGCTGCTCAACTACGCCACGGCCGTCGGCTACGGCAACGATCCCGAGCAGTTCGCGCGCCGCTGGCCCGCCTACCACGTGGTCGGCAAAGACATCCTGCGCTTCCACGCCGTCATCTGGCCCGCGATGCTCATGGCCGCGGGCCTCGAGGTGCCGCGCGGCGTCTTCGCGCACGGCTGGCTGCTCGTCGGCGGCGAGAAGATGTCGAAGTCGAAGCTCACCGGCATCGCCCCGACCGAGATCACCGACGTCTTCGGCTCCGACGCGTACCGCTTCTACTTCCTGTCTGCGATCGCGTTCGGGCAGGACGGCTCGTTCTCGTGGGAAGACCTCTCGGCCCGCTACCAGGCCGAGCTGGCCAATGGCTTCGGCAACCTGGCATCCCGCACGATCGCCATGATCGAGCGGTACTTCGAAGGGATCGTCCCGCCGGCCGGCGAGACGACCGAGATCGACCGAGCGATCCAGCAGACGGTGGCGGATGCCGCGACGAACGCCGATGCGGCCATCGAGAAGTTCCGCATCGACGAGGCGATCGCGGCGATCTGGACGATCGTCGACGCGCTCAACGGCTACATCACCGACAACGAGCCGTGGGCCCTCGCGAAAGACCCCGAGAAGCGCGAACGCCTCGGCACCGTGCTCTACACCGCCGCCGAGGGACTGCGCGCGCTCGCCGTGCTGCTGTCGCCGGTCATGCCCGTCTCGACCGAGAAGCTGTGGGTCGCGCTGGGCGCCGCCGAGAGCATCGGGCGACTGCACGACCAGCCGCTGCGCGACGCCGGAGAGTGGGGCGTGCTGCGTCCCGGCTCGTCGGTCAACGGGCTTTCGCCGCTGTTCCCGCGCGTCGAGCAGGCGTGAGCACGTCGGCCCCGGATCCCGCGGCGGTCCCTGAGCGCGCGGCGGTCCCTGAGCTTGTCGAAGGGTCCGCCCCCGGCGCCACCCCGGTCGAGCGGCCCCGCGGCACCATCGAAGGCGGCGACCCGAGCCAGTACGTGCGGGAGCGCTCGACCGATGGCCGGCGCGACGTGAGCTACCCGCCGGCGCCCGAGCCCCTCGGCATCCCGGTCTATGACAACCACACGCACCTCGAGATCGAGGACGGCCCTTCGACGGGCTCAGGGACCATGCACGGTTTGTCGCTGGATGAACAGCTCGAGCGCGCCCTCGCCGTGGGTGTGCACGGCGTCGTCCAGGCCGGCGGCGACGTCGACTCGTCGCGCTGGTCGGCGTGGGCGGCCGCGACACATCCGCGTGTGCTCGCCGCCGTGGCGATCCACCCGAACGAGGCTCCCGTCTACGAACGCGCCGGCGAGTTGGATGCCGCGATCGCGGTCATCGACGAACTCGCGGCCGCTCCGCGCGTGCGGGCGATCGGCGAGACGGGGCTCGATTTCTTCCGCACCGAGGCCGATGGCATCCCGGCTCAGCTCCGCTCGTTCGAGGCGCACATCGCGCTCGCGAAGAAGCACGGGATCGCGATGCAGATCCACGATCGCGATGCCCACGATGCCGTGCTCGAGACCCTCGAGCGCGTCGGGGCACCCGACAAGACCGTGTTCCACTGCTTCTCCGGCGATGCCGAGATGGCGCGGATCGCCGCCGACCGCGGCTACTACCTCTCGTTCGCCGGCAACGTCACGTTCAAGAACGCGCAGAACCTGCGCGACGCCCTCGCGGTAACCCCCCTCGAGCGCATCCTCGTCGAGACCGACGCCCCGTTCCTGACTCCCGCGCCCTACCGTGGGCGCCCGAACGCCCCGTATCTGATCCCTGTCACTCTGCGCTTCCTCGCGTCCGAGCGGGGGATGGATGCCGACGAGTTCGGCGCGCAGATCGCGGCGAACACGATCGAGGTCTACGGCGAGTTCTGACGCCGCCACGACGAAGGCCGGCACCCCGCGGGATGCCGGCCTTCGAGTTTTGGATCGAGCTCAGCGCTTCTCGTCGTCGAGACGGGCTTCTTCGGCGCGCTCCAGACGGTCCTTCTCCTTCTGGGCAGCCTCGCGCTCCTCGCGGATCTCTTCGTGCGACTTCGAGTTGTTGGTCATGTTTCGGTCCTCTCAGGCGGTTTTCTTCGGTTTGCGGACGAAAAGTGTCTCGGTCTGCTCGAGCTCCATGCCCTTGGTCTCGGGGATCTTCCACAGGACGAAGACGAACGACAGGGCGGCGAAGAACGCGTACCCGCCGTAGGTGATCGCGAGCGACCAGTCGGCCAGCTGCGGGAAGGTCCACGAGACGAGGAAGTTCGCGAGCCACTGCGCACCGGCGGCGACACCGAGTGCCTTTCCGCGGATGCGGCTGGGGAAGATCTCACCGAGCAGCACCCACACCAGCGGACCCCACGAGGCACCGAAGCCGACGACGAAGAGGTTCGCCGCCACGAGGGCGACCGGTGCCCAGATGCCCGGGAGCGAGACGTCCTGGCCCGAGCCCGTGGCGAACGAGAACGCCAGGGCCATCGCGCCGAGCGACAGGGCCATCAGTGCGGACCCGACGAGCAGGAGCGGCTTGCGGCCGACCCGGTCGACGAGCCAGATCGCGATGAGAGTCACGAGCACGTTGGTCACCGAGGTGATGACGCCGATCAGCAACGAGTCGCTCTCGTCGAAGCCGACCGCGCGCCAGAGGCTCGTGGAGTAGTAGAAGATCACGTTGATGCCGACGAACTGCTGGAACACCGACAGGATGATGCCGATCCACACGATCGGCTGAAGACCGAGGGCCTTGCCGGCGAGCGACGCCCCCTTGTTCTTGCGGTCGGTCTCGATCGCGCTGGTCAGCTCGTTGATGGTCTTGTCGAGGTCGGCCGGCGGCACCAGACGCGCGAAGATCGCGCGGGCTTCGTCGGCGCGCCCGCGCGCGAGCAGGAAGCGCGGAGACTCGGGCATCGTGAAGGCGAGAAGGCCGTAGACGGCGGCGGGGACGACGCCGACGAGGAACATCCACCGCCAGGCCTCCAGGCCCCACCAGAGCTGGTTGTCGGCCGTGCCGCCCGCGGCACCCACGAGGAGCGCGTTGCTGAGCAGGGCGGCGAAGATGCCGAGCGTGATCGCGAGCTGCTGCAGCGATGCGAGGCTGCCGCGGATCTGCCTCGGCGCGACCTCGGCGATGTAGGCCGGGGCGACGACCGAGGCGATGCCGATACCGAGACCGCCGATCACGCGCCAGATGGTGAGGTCCAGGACGCTGAACGTCAGTGCCGATCCGATCGACGACGCCAGGAAGAGCACGGCGCCGACCATCATGACCTTGAGGCGACCGAAGCGGTCCGACAGGGCACCGGCGGCGATCGCGCCGATCGCGCACCCGATGAGGGCGATCGCGACGACGAAGCCGGTGAGGGTCGGCACCTTCGTGTACTCGGTCTCGATCGACTGGACGGCACCGTTGATCACGGAGGAGTCGAAGCCGAAGAGGAACCCGCCCACCGCGGCGGCGACCGAGAGCACGATGGCTCTTCGACCGAAGGGGCTCCGCATGGTGAAGGCGTTGGCGGGGATCGACTGCGTCTGACTCACCCGCTCAACGTACTCCTGTCACCCGGCGGGTGGCGGGAGGCTGACTACAGTGGAACAATGCCCGTTTCCCTCCTCGGTGCCGCCGAGATCCGCCGACTCGCCACCGAGCTCGACGTCACCCCGACCAAGAAGCTCGGGCAGAACTTCGTCGTCGACGCGAACACGGTGCGCAAGATCGTCCAGGTGGCCGGGGTCTCGGCATCCGACCGTGTCGTAGAGATCGGGCCGGGCCTCGGTTCGCTCACGCTCGCGATCCTCGAGACGGGTGCCTCGGTGGTCGCGGTCGAGATCGACCACCGGCTCGCGGAGCGACTGCCCGTCACCGCCCGGGCCCACGACGTCCCCGCGGACCGTCTCACCGTGATCGACGCCGATGCTCTCCGCGTCGACTCGCTCCCGGGCGAGCCGGGCGTGCTCGTCGCGAACCTCCCGTACAACGTCTCGGTGCCCGTGCTGCTGCACTTCCTCGAGACGTTCCCCTACCTGCGCAGCGGGGTCGTCATGGTCCAGGCCGAGGTGGGGGAGCGCCTCGCCGCCCCTCCCGGCTCGAAGGTCTACGGCGCCCCGAGCGTCAAGGCCGCCTGGTACGGCTCGTGGCGGCTGGCGGGCACGGTGTCGCGTCAGGTCTTCTGGCCCGTCCCGAACGTCGACAGCGTGCTGGTCGCTTTCGAACGGGATGCCGAACCCCGCGGCACCGAGGAGCACCGGCGCCGAACGTTCCAGATCGTGGATGCCGCCTTCCAGCAGCGGCGCAAGATGCTCCGCCAGGCGCTGTCCGGCGTTCTCGGTGGAACCGCAGCCGAGGCCTCGCTCCAGCTTGAGCGGGCAGGCGTCGACCCCACTCTCCGCGGCGAGCAGCTGACGGTCGACGACTACGCGCGTATCGCGGCTCTCTGAGGCGGCCGGCTCGACGCTGAGCCGTCACCCGGTGCCCTCGTGCCGTTCATGGTTCATCTGCATGATCGGTGGGGCCCGTGAAGCCTCGTGGGGCTCCAGCGCGTCGAGCGGAGCGATCGCTCCTGCATCCTGACCACCTCGACTGCCGCGGCCCGCCGCTCGCGCGCCAGCGCACGCCGGGCGACGAGCGGCCGCAGGTGAAATTCTCACCGTGTTCATCGCGCGTTCCCGAAACATGCCTGTAACATTCCAGGGCAAGCCGGGAGCATCACGCCGGTCGCGAGGTCGTACCCGACGACCCGAGAGGAACGAGATGCGTTACGCCGAGTACCCCCGAGCCGAGAGGGTGCTGCTGCACCTGAGCGACACCCACCTGCGCGCCGGCGGGGCGCCGCTTTACGACGACGTCGACTCCGAGGCGTATCTCGCCCGCGCGGTCGCGGCGATCGAGGCCTCCGGGGTCCGCCCCGATGCCCTGGTGTTCACGGGAGACCTCGCGGATTTCGGCGAGGCCGATGCCTACGACCGCGTGCGCGCGCTCGTCGAACCGCTCGCGGAGCGTCTCGACACGCGCGTGGTCTGGGTCATGGGGAACCACGACGACCGTGCGACGTTCCGCTCGCATCTGCTCCCCGGCGACGCGGCCGATGCCACGGCACCCGTCGACCGCGTCGACGAGTTCGACGGTCTGCGCATCGTCACGCTCGACACGTCCGTCCCCGGTGCCCACCACGGCGCGGTCACCGCCGACCAGCTCGCCTGGCTCGCGGACGTGCTGTCGACGCCCGCCCCGCTCGGCACGATCCTCGCCATGCACCACCCGCCGGTTCCGAGCGTGCTCGATCTCGCCGCGTCGGTGGAGTTGCGCGACCAGCGGAGCCTCGCCGCCGTGCTGCGCGGATCCGACGTCCGCACGATCCTCGCCGGACACCTGCACTACTCGACGTTCGCCACGTTCGCCGGTATCCCGGTGTCGGTGGCCTCAGCCACCTGCTACACGCAGGACCTGATGGTTCCCGTAGGTGGAACCCGCCCCCAGGACGCGGCGCAGGGCTTCAACATCGTGCACGTCTACGACGAGACCATCGTGCATTCCGTGGTGCCGCTCGCGACCAGCGACGCCCTCCAGTACGTGGATGCCGCCGAGTCGCAGCGGCGCCTCCGTGACGCCGGCATCGAGGTCCCGGCGAACCGCGGACTCAGTGGGCGGGTGTCGCCGCCGACGACGCCGTTGCCGGTTCTGCGCTGACGCTCGTCTTCTCCCACGGGGCCGCGATCGGGAAGTAGCGCTCGAGGCACGCGCGGAGCGCGGGCACCCGCACCTCCTCGGGGATCTCGGGCACACTGCCGTCGTTGAGGCAGAACATGTCGGTGTCGCGGCGCGAGACGAGACGCTCCATCGTGCGCAGCGAATCGAGCTGCGTCGTCTGGACGTAGCGCGTGCGCGGCTCGGTCGTGACGACCGCGCGGCCCGTGGCCAGCGCGTAGTAGTGGTAGAGGCTGTTCGTGACCGAGATGTCGGTGGCCGAACGGAAACGGCTCGCGGCCGTCCGCGCGTAGTCGTCGGCGAACTCCTGCTCGAGCTCGAACGCCACGGAGCGGCGCAGCGGCGTCGCGCAGTGCTCCAGGTCGAGCGTGATCACCCGGCCGAAGCGCTCCTTCAGCAGCGCCCGGTTCACGCGCAGACCGTTGTCGTGGCCCGAGCGGTCCACGTGCGGGGCGCCGCTGCCGATCCGGATGCCGCTCTCGACGAAACGGCTCACGCCGCCGCCGCTGAAGAACAGTTCGGGGGTGACGGGGCGACCGAAGAACATGTCGTCGTTGCTGTAGAGGAAGTGCTCGGCGAGCCCGGGGATGCGGTGAAGCTGCGCCTCGACGGCGTGCGAGTTGTGCGTCGGGAGCACCGAGGGGTCGGCGAAGAACTCCTCGCTGCGCACGATCGTGACCTTGGGGTGGTCCGCGAGCCACTCCGGGGTCGGGGAGTCGGTCGCGATGAAGATGCGGCGCACCCAGGGCGCGTACATGTGGACGCTCCGCAGCGCGTACCGCAGTTCGTCGACCTGTCGGTAGCGGGCGGCGTTGTCGTCGCCGTCGCCCACGACGTAGCCCTGCATGCGCGCGGCGCGCTGCCGCTGGAACTCGCTCGACGACCCGTCGACCCACGAGAACACCATGTCGATGTCGCCGACGAACTCTTTCGGGTGCGGGTCGAACATGCCCGCGACCGTCTGCCACCGGCGGCCGTAGCGCTCGATCTCGACGAGGTCGAGGTCGGCGCGGGCGAAGCGGCGACGGGTGAGGGCGCTCGGGCGCGGAGCCTCGATGGTCTTCTCGCCGAACCGCCAGAACTCCAGCCGCGGAGCGAGGGCCGCGCCGTACCGGTACGAGCCCTCGGTCGAGGTGCGCGGACGGAAGACGGCGTACGCCTCCACCGAGCCGGGGGAGGGGGCGACGCTGTGAGCGGGGACGGGGTCCTCGCCACGCGCCTTGAGATAGATCGGACCCAGCTCGGGGTCGCGCAGAGCGGCGAGAGCGGCATCCGCGTCGACCGTGTCGACGACGAGCTTCGGGCGACGGTTGGCGTCGCGAACGAGCATCACGGAGACGCCGGCGGCCTCGACGGCCTCGGCGACGGCCAGCAGGTCGTCGCGCTCGGCATCCGAGGGGGTGGATGCGTCGTCGATGACGTGCAGGATGCCGTCCAGCATCCGGATGTCGGATCGCGAGAGGAGTGCCCGCCAAGGATCGGTGTCGATCGGAAGGGGAACGATCGAGCGCATATGCGGCCTCCTCGGGGTCGATGGTGGATCCGTACACCGTAGATACTCGGCGTTACGGGAGCGTTTCGGCATCGGGGCCGAAGCAGGGGGATGGGCGCGCTACTGTCGAAGAGTGACTGATCCCGCTCGATTCGGCCCGGACGTACCTGACCTTCACCGGCCTTACAGCGCGCGGGATGCGCGATATTCCAGTGTCGCATACCGGCAGGTCGGTCGGAGCGGCCTCTTCCTCCCCCCGATCTCCCTCGGATTGTGGTGGAACTTCGGCGACAACGTGCCCTTCGACCGCCAGCGCGAGGTGCTTCGTCACGCGTTCGACCGCGGCATCACGCACTTCGACCTCGCGAACAACTACGGCCCGCCGTACGGCTCGGCCGAGACGAACTTCGGCCGCATGATGCGCGAGGACTTCGGCCGGTATCGCGACGAGCTGATCATCTCGTCGAAGGCCGGCTACGACATGTGGCCCGGGCCCTACGGCAACTGGGGATCGCGCAAGTACCTCCTGGCGAGCGCCGACCAGTCGCTGAAGCGCATGAGCGTCGACTACGTCGACATCTTCTACTCGCACCGCGTCGACCCGGTGACCCCCATCGAAGAGACGATCGGCGCCCTCGATACGCTCGTCCGGCAGGGCAAGGCGCTCTACGTCGGCATTTCGTCGTACAGCGCCGAGCGCACCGCCGAGGCCGCCGCCGTGGCCCGCTCGCTCGGCACGCCGCTGGTGATCCACCAGCCATCGTACTCGATCCTCAACCGCTGGGTCGAGGACGGGCTCACCTCCACGCTCCGGCAGGAGGGCATGGGCGCGATCGCCTTCACGCCCCTGGCGCAGGGGCTCCTCACCGACAAGTACCTCGGCGACGGTCAGGCCGACCGCTCCCAGAAGCGTTCTTCCCTGCCCGACCGGATGCTGACGGATGCCGCCCTCTCGGCGCTGCGGAGCCTGAACGTCATCGCGAAGGAGCGCGGGCAGACGCTGGCGCAGATGGCGCTGCAATGGGCGCTGCGCGATAAGACCGTGGCATCCGCCCTCATCGGCGCCTCGCGGACGCAGCAGCTCGACGAGAACCTCGCCGCGCTCGAGGGCCCGGCGTTCGACACCGAAGAGCTGGAGCGCATCGACGCGCTGTCCGAGGCCGCCGACGTCGACCTCTGGCGGGCGTCGTCGTCATCATGAGCTCCGCTGAATCGGTCCGCGTCCGTGCCCCGGGCAAGATCAACGTCTTCCTCGAGGTCGGCGACGTCAAGGACGACGGCTACCACGATGTGGCCACGGCGTACCAGGCCGTTTCGCTCTACGAGGAGATGACCGCCACCGCGGCCGACGATTTCACGCTCGAGGTGTCCGCGCGGGGTCCCGTCGACATCGACGGGGTGCCCACCGACGACCGCAATCTGGCGGTGCGGGCGGCCCGTCTGCTGGCCGAGACCGCGGGGATCGATCGCGGGGTGCACCTCTCGATCGTCAAGGCCGTGCCCGTGGCCGGCGGCATGGGAGGCGGCTCCGCGGACGCAGCGGCGGCTCTCGTCGCGTGCGACGCCCTCTGGGGGCTCGGGATGCCGACCTCGGAGCTGGTGCGCCTCGCGGCCCAGCTCGGAGCCGACGTGCCGTTCGCCCTGCTCGGCGGGACGGCGGTCGGAACCGGGCGCGGCGACGAACTCAGTCCCGCCCTGGCCCGTGGCCGTTTCGACTGGGTCCTGGTGCCGAACGAGATCGGCATGTCGACCCCCGTGGTCTACGGCGAGCTCGACGCGCATCGCGAGCGCCACGCCGTCGACATCGGACCGGCGCCCCGGGTGCCCGCGGTGGCACCCGAGATTCTCCACGCGCTGCGCCAGGGCGACGCCGAAATGCTCGCCGCCTCGCTGCGCAACGACCTGCAGGCGCCCGCCCTCCATCTCCGCCCCGACCTCGCGCGGATTCTCGAGCGCGGCGAGAGCTCGGGGGCCCTCGCCGGCCTGGTCTCCGGGTCGGGGCCGACGCTCGCGTTCCTCGCGGCCGACGAGGAGTCGGCGATCGATCTGCAGGTCACGTTGAGCGCCGCCGGGCTCGTCGCGTTGCACGTCCACGGGCCTGTCGGCGGCGCCCGCGTCCTCTGACCGACCCGCACCCTAGACCAGCCCGTCACACGGGGCAATGTTCGTTTTGCGCAGCATCCGCCCGGTTAGCCTCTCGGGAGGTGGTCGATCCACCGCGGGGCGCCGTGCCCGCGGGACACCACGAGAGGGGTTCGCCATGAAGGCAGTGCTCGACGGCGTCGTGATCGCCGAAGCCGACCGCGACGACGTGGTGTCGATCGAGGGCAACTGGTACTTCCCGCCGCGCGCTGTGCGCGAGGGCGCCCTGAACGAGAGCCCCACTCCGTACACCTGCCCGTGGAAGGGCGAGGTGCAGTACTGGAACGTCTCGCTCGACGGGGCGGAGCTCGCCGACGGCGCCTGGTCGTACCCCGACCTGCGCCCCGGCGCCGTGGAGCGCGTCGGCACCGACTTCGCCGGCTACGTGGCTTTCGACCGCAAGGTCGTGGTCTCCGACTGAGGTCGGGCACAGCATGATCGAGTTCTCGACCGTCTCGAAGGTCTTCCCCGACGGCACCCGCGCCGTCGACGACTTCAGCCTCGTCATCCCTTCGCGCAAGACGACCGTGCTGGTCGGATCCTCCGGCTGCGGCAAGACGACGCTGCTGCGGATGATCAACCGGATGGTCGAGCCTTCCGCCGGCACGATTTCGATCGACGGCGACGACATCGGGGGAAAGCCTGCGGTGCAGCTGCGCCGCAGCATCGGCTACGTCATGCAGAACTCCGGTCTCCTGCCGCACTTCACCGTCGCCGACAACATCGCCACCGTCCCCGTGCTCCAGGGACAGAGCCGCAAGACCGCGCGCAAGCGGGCGCTCGAGCTCATGGAGACCGTGGGCCTCGACACCGCGATGGCCGACCGCTACCCCAGCCAGCTCTCCGGCGGTCAGCAGCAGCGCGTGGGCGTGGCCCGCGGGCTGGCCGCCGACCCCAACATCCTCCTCATGGACGAGCCGTTCGGCGCGGTCGACCCGATCGTCCGCGACGAGTTGCAGCAGGAGCTCCTGCGCCTGCAGAGCGAGATCGGCAAGACCATCGTCTTCGTCACGCACGACATCGACGAGGCGTTCCTCCTCGGCGATCAGGTCGTGATCCTCGAGAAGGGCGCCCACATCGCGCAGGTCGGCTCTCCGAGCGAGATCGTCGAGAACCCGGCATCCGACTTCGTGGCGAGCTTCATCGGTGCCGTCAAAGGCAAGCGCGCCCTGCACCTCAAGCAGACGTCACGCGGGACGGTCGTTGTGGATGCCGAGGGGCGCACGCAGGGCGCTCTCGTGGAGGACTCCCACCCGTGAACTGGGTCGTCAACAATCTCGAGCTGATCGGGGAACTGACCCTGGTGCACCTGCGTCAGAGCCTCATCGCCCTGGTCGTCGGCTTCGTCGTGAGCATTCCGATCGGGTGGGTCGCGTGGCGCTATCGCCTCGTCCGCAGCAGCGTGATCACGATCACCGGCCTGCTCTACACGATCCCCTCACTCGCCCTTCTGATCCTCGTCCCCGTCATCACCGGCTGGTACAGCATCATCAGCGAGAACAACCTCGTCGTCGCGCTCGCGATCTACGCGGTGGCGATCCTCGTTCGCGCCGTCGCCGACGGCCTGGATTCGGTGGATGCCGGGGTGCGCCAGGCGGCCACGGCGATCGGCTACGGGTCGTTCCGTCGGTTCTGGGCGGTGGAGTTCCCGCTCGCCGGTCCCGTGGTGCTCGCGGGGCTACGTGTGACCTCGGCCAGCACGATCGCGCTCGCGACGGTCGGCATCCTCGTCGGCATCCAGAACCTCGGTTACCTGTTCACGAACGGCCTCCAGCGCCGCATCATCCCCGAGGTGTTCGCCGGGGTGATCGCGGTCGTGGTGATCGCTCTCGTCGTCGATCTGCTCCTCGTTCTCGCCGGGCGTCTGCTCATGCCGTGGACGCGGGGTGCACGGACCGTGTCGCGCATCTCCAACCGCACGCTGGTGAAGGCATGAACCTCATCGGCGAGGCGTTCGCGTGGATCTTCTCGGGCGATCAGAGTCCCTACGACCCGCTCGGCACGGCGCTGGGCGTGCAGCTCGTGTACACGCTCATCGCGGTCGTCGTCGCGGGGGCGATCGCCATCCCGCTCGGCTGGTTCATCGGTCACACCGGCAAGGGACGCGAGACCGCGGTCGCGATCTCGGGGGCGGCGCGCGCGATCCCATCGTTCGGCCTGCTGATCCTGCTGACGCTGCTCCTCGGGGTGCTGCACAAGCCCGAGGCGGCGGTCATCTCGTTCGTCATCCTCGCGATCCCTTCGCTCCTCGCCGGCGCCTACACGGGCCTCGAGGCGATCGACCGTCGCGTGATCGACGCGGGGCGCTCGATGGGCATGACCCAGATGCAGGTCTTCTGGCGCATCGAGGTCCCCCTCGGGCTGCCGCTGCTGGTCGGCGGCATCCGCGCCGCGACCCTTCAGGTGCTGGCCACGGTCACGATCGCGGCCTACATCGGCCTCGGCGGGCTCGGCCAGTACATCGTGGCCGCGATTCCACTCCGCCGCTTCGACATGCTCATCGGCGGCGCGATCCTCGTCGCCGCGCTCGCGCTCGTCACCGACGGGCTCTTCGCCCTTCTTCAGCACCTCGTGGTGCCCCGCGGCATCCGTGTCGCCGGTGCCGCCCAGCCCCGGCGACGCTCAGCCCGCCGTCGCCGTGCCGAAGCTCTCGCCGTGGGATCGCCCGCAGCGCCCCCGGCGACCCCCTGATCCATCCGATTCCCGAATCACCAGAAAAGAGAGCACCCATGTTCACAGCACGAACCCGGAAGGGCCTCGGCCTCTTCGCCGGCCTCGCGGTCGCCTCCCTCGCCTTCGCCGGTTGCAGCGGCGGGTCGAGCGACCCCCTCAGCAACGGCGGCGGCGACGCCTCGGCCTCGTCCGCCACGATCGTCGTCGGCTCGCAGGCGTACTACTCGAACGAGATCATCGCCGAGATCTACGCCCAGGCCCTGGAGGGCGCGGGCAAGACGGTGACCCGCCAGTTCCAGATCGGTCAGCGCGACGCCTACATCCCGTTGCTCGAGGACGGCACCGTCTCGGTCTTCCCCGAGTACACCGGCAACCTCCTGCAGTTCTTCGAGAAGGACACCACCGCCCGCACCTCGGAGGACGTCTACAAGGCGCTGCCCGCCGCCCTTCCCGAGGGCCTCGAGGTCCTCGACCAGTCGCCCGCGACCGACCAGGACTCGTACACCGTCACCAAGGCCTTCGCCGACGCGAACGGCCTCACTTCGATCGCCGACCTCGCCAAGGTGACCTCGGGTCTCACCCTCGGAGGCAACCTCGAGCTCGCCGAGCGCCCCTACGGGCCGACGGGTCTGCAGTCGACCTATGGCGTCAGCGTGCAGTTCTCGGCCACCGGCGACACCACGGTCGACGACCTCGTCGCCGGCACGGTCCAGGTCGCGAACGTCTACACGGCCGACCCCCGTATCAAGACCGACAACCTCGTCACGCTGACCGACCCCAAGGGGTTGTTCCTCGCGTCGAACGTCGTGCCGGTCGTGAATGCGAACATTGCGCCCGAGGTGTCCGACGTGCTGAACAAGGTCAGCGCGAAGCTCACGACCGAGGGCCTCGTCGCACTCAACGTCGAGTCCAAGGTCGACCAGAAGTCGTCCGCCGACATCGCGAAGGAATGGCTCTCGGCCAACGGCCTCTGAGCCTCTCCGCTCCGACGGGGTCGTCCGGTTCGCCGGGCGACCCCGTCGTCGTTTCCGGATGCCGGGAGCACCACGCGCGCCGGGGGCCGGGCACCGCGTAGCCTGGGACGGATATGGCACATCTGCTCGGGGGCGAAGCCCTGCACCTGGAATACCCGACCAAGGTCGTCTTCGACTCCGTCTCGCTCGGCGTGAACGAGGGCGATCGCATCGGCATCGTCGGTCGCAACGGCGACGGCAAGTCGAGCCTGCTCGGCATGCTCGCGGGCATCCGCGAGCCCGACGGCGGTCGCGTGACGGTGCGCGGGGGAGTGACCGTGGGCGTCCTCGATCAGCAGGACACGCTCGACGACGACGACACCATCGGCCACGCGGTCGTCGGCGACCGCGCCGAGCACGAGTGGGCGGGAGACGCGCGCACGCGTGATGTGATCGCGGGGCTGCTCGGCGACCTGCCGTGGGACGCGCGTCTCGGCGACCTCTCCGGCGGCCAACGACGCCGCGTCGCGCTGGCGAGGCTGCTCTCAGGCGACTGGGACGTGCTGTTCCTCGACGAGCCCACCAACCACCTCGACGTCGAGGCCATCACCTGGCTCGCCGGGCACCTCAAGAAGCGCTGGGCGCCGAGTTCGGGCGGACTCCTGGTCGTCACGCACGACCGGTGGTTCCTCGACGAGATCTGCAACACCACGTGGGAGGTGCACGACCGCATCGTCGAGCCCTTCGAGGGCGGTTACGCGGCGTACATCCTGCAGCGTGTCGAGCGCGACCGCCAGGCGGCATCCATCGAACAGCGTCGGCAGAACCTCGCCCGCAAAGAGCTCGCGTGGCTGCGCCGCGGCGCGCCCGCCCGCACGTCGAAGCCGAAGTTCCGCATCGACGCCGCGAACGAGCTCATCGCCGATGTTCCGGAGATCCGCGACAAGGTGGCGCTGCAGTCGCTCGCGGTCGCACGCCTGGGCAAGGACGTCGTCGATCTTCTCGACGCGGGGGTGTCCTACGGCGACCACGTCGTGCTGAAAGACGTCGAGTGGCGCATCGCGCCGGGGGAGCGCACCGGCATCCTGGGCGTCAACGGCGCGGGGAAGTCGACGCTCCTGAACCTCATCACAGGATCGCTCGAACCCACCAGCGGACGCGTGAAGCGCGGCAAGACGGTCAAGGTCGCCACGTTGACCCAGCGTCTGGACGAGCTCGACCAGCACCTGAACGACCCGGTGCGCGTCGTCATCGCGGGGCTCCGCACCACGTACTCCTTCGGCGCGGGGTCGAAGGCGCAAGAGCTGACCCCGGGCCAGTTGCTCGAGCGCCTCGGGTTCTCGAGCGCGCAGCTCTCGACGCCGGTGAAAGACCTCTCGGGCGGACAGAAGCGGCGTCTGCAGCTCCTGTTGATCCTGCTCGACCAGCCCAACGTGCTGATCCTCGACGAGCCGACCAACGACCTCGACACCGACATGCTCGCGGCGATGGAAGACCTGCTGGACTCGTGGTCCGGCACGCTCATCGTCGTCTCCCACGACCGGTACTTCCTCGAGCGCGTCACCGATCAGCAGTACGCGATCCTGGATGCCAAGCTCCGCCACCTCCCCGGTGGAGTGGACGAGTACCTGCGGCTCCGGGCACTTCAGGATGCCGAGCCCTCGCGGTCGACGGCGGCTGGGGCAACGGCATCCGCGGGTCTCCAGGGGGCCGACCTTCGCGCGGCGCAGAAGGAAGCGTCGGCCACGGAGCGCAAGATCGAGAAGCTGCAGCAGCAGATCGACCGGGCCAAGGCGGCGCTCGCCGAGCACGACCAGGGCGACTACGTCGGTCTCGGCAAGGAGATGCAGCGCATCTCGGGTCTCGAGGCCGAGCGCGACGAGCTCGAGATGCGGTGGTTCGAGCTCACCGAGGCGATCGGCTGACCCGCGGCGCCGAGGACGCGCGTCAGTGCACCATCGTCTCGAGCACGACGATGAACACCCCGAGCACGGCGGTCGACAGGGCTCCGACGAGACGGAACACGAGCCGGGATCCGCGGCGACGGTAGGCGTTGTAGCCGAGGATCGCGAGCACGATGATCGTTGCCAAGGCGGTCCAGTCCGAGGCGTCGTCGACCGAGGCGTTCGTCATCCCCGCCCACACGAGGCAGAGCGCGGCGGGCAGCGACGCGTAGAGCATTCCGGCGGCGTGCCGCATCGCCTCGCGCGTCGAGTGGCGCAGGCCGTGCGTACCGTGCTCGGTCAGGGTGTGAGCGAAGACGTGGGCGATGTAGAAGACCAGCAGGGGGAAGACGGATGCCCCGAGCAGTTCCCAGGGTGAGTCGGCGTGGTCGTCGGCGATCGTGATGAACGACGCGTAGACGATGAGGCCGTAGATGGCCGCGGGGGAGCGGAAGCGCACGTCGAGCCACGCTTTGAATCGGTCCCACATGGTGGCGGCCGCGGCGGTGTCGGTCACGCGTCGAATCCCATGCTCAGCTTGCGCAGCAGGGTGGCCAACCGGTCGCGGTCGCTGCGCGACAGGCCGTCGAGAAGCAGCGCTTCGGCGTCGACCAGGCGGGTGATCGCGGCGTCGACACGCACACGGCCGTCGTCGGTCAGGGTCACGAGAATGCTCCGTCCATCGCCGGGGTCGGATTCGCGCCGCACGAACCGGCGGGCGACGAGCCGGTCGATGCGGTTGGTCATCGTGCCGCTCGAGACGAGCGTCTGCTGCAGGAGTTGCTTCGGGCTGAGCTGGTACGGCTCGCCCGCGCGCCGCAACGCCGAGAGGACATCCCACTCCCACGACTCGATGTCACTGCGGCGGAAGGCTTCCTTCCGGGCGATGTCGAGGTGACGCGAGAGGCGCGCGACGCGCGAGAGCACCTCGAGGGGAGAGAAGTCGAGGTCGGGGCGTTGGCGCATCCAGGCGTCGACGATGCGGTCGACCTCGTCGCTGTCCCGGTTCGTGCTCACGGTCTCATTATGGCGAGAGCGTGCGGCGCGCCGACGCGCGGCTGACGGGTCTGGCAGACTTGACCGGTGCCCGCGGGCACGGTCCGCCGTGGTGTAACGGCAGCACGACAGCCTTTGGAGCTGTTAGGTCTAGGTTCGAATCCTGGCGGCGGAGCATGACCTCAACGACCGAGCTCGCCGTCGTCGTCCTCGCTGCGGGCCAAGGCACGCGTATGCGATCCCGCCTCCCCAAGGTGCTGCATCCCGTGGGCGGCCGCCCCCTGGTCGGGCATGTCCTCGACACGGCGGCATCCCTCGATCCCGCGCGCATCGTGGTGGTCGTCCGGCACGAACGCGAGCAGGTCGCCGCCACCGTCGCCGAGCTCGCCCCCGGGGTCGTCGTCGTCGATCAGGACGACGTCCCCGGCACCGGCCGCGCGGTCGAGGCGGCGCTCGGCGCCCTCGAGGGATTCGAGGGCGACGTGCTGGTGCTGAGCGCCGATGTGCCGTTGCTCGAGACGGGCACCCTCACCGAGCTGCTCGCCACCCATCGCTCCGGCGGCACCGCCGTGACCCTGCTCAGTGCGCGCGTCGACCAGCCCTTCGGGTACGGCCGCATCCTGCGCGACGAGACCGACGGAGTGCGCCGGATCGTCGAGCAGAAGGACGCGACGGCCGACGAAGCCGCGATCACCGAGATCAACGTCGGCGTCTACGTCTTCCAGGTGTCGCCGCTGCGGACGCAGCTCGCGCTCGTCGGGACAGACAACGCCCAGGGCGAAAAGTACCTCACCGACGTCGTCGGCCTGCTCCGTGACGCGCAGCTCGGGGTCGCGGCATCCGTCACCTCCGACGCCGCCGCGGCGCTCGGGGTCAACGACCGCGTCCAGTTGTCGGAGGCGGGTCGCACGCTCAACGCCCGCACCGTGCGGCGCTGGCAGCTGGAGGGCGTCACGGTCGTCGACCCCGCCACCACCTGGATCGACGTGACCGCGACACTCGCGCCCGACGTCACGATCCTGCCGAACACGCACGTGCGCGGGGCCACCGTCATCGCGTCGGGGGCGACGATCGGCCCCGACACGACGCTCGCCGACTGCGAGGTGGGCGAGGACGCCACGATCACCCGCACCGACGGCACGCTCGCCGTCATCGAGGCCGGAGCGACCGTCGGCCCCTTCGCCTACCTGCGTGCGAACGCCCGCGTCGGCGTGAACGGCAAGGTCGGCACGTTCGTCGAGGTCAAGAACTCGTCGATCGGCGAGGGCAGCAAGGTGCCGCACCTGTCGTACATCGGCGACACCGACATCGGTCGCGGCGTCAACCTCGGCGCCGGCGCGATCACCGCGAACTACGACGACCTCACCAAGCACCGCACCGTGATCGGCGACGAGGTGCACAGCGGCTCGCACAACGTGTTCGTCGCGCCGGTTACGATTGGAGACGGCGCCAAGACGGGTGCCGGTGCGGTCATCCGCAAGGACGTCCCGCCCGGCGCGTTGGCCCTCAGCGTTGCACCTCAGCGCAACATCGAGGGGTGGGTCGAGAAGAACCGACCGGGCACCGCAGCGGCCGATGTGGCTGCGCGGGCTCGGGCTGAACAGGAAGCGGCCGATGGCTCGTAAGAAGAATCGTGTAGACCTCGACCGCGACAACGGCATCGCCCCCGGGCTCGTCGCCAAGACCAAGAAACGACTCGTCGTCGCCTCGGGGCGCTCCCACCCCGAGCTGGCGAAGCAGGTCGCCGAGCACCTCGGCACCGAGCTCGCTCCCACCGAGCACCGCACCTTCGCCTCGGGTGAGATCTACACCCGCTTCGAGGTGTCGATCCGCGGCTGCGACGTCTTCGTCGTGCAGTCGTTCGGGCCGCCGGTCAACGAGTGGCTCATGGAGCTGCTCATCATGCTCGACGCGCTCAAGCGCGCCTCGGCCAAGCGCATCACCGTCGTCGCGCCGTACTTCCCATACTCGCGTCAGGACAAGAAGGGCCGTGGTCGCGAGCCCATCAGCGCCCGGCTCGTCGCCGACCTGCTGAAGACCGCCGGGGCCGACCGCATCATGAGTGTCGACCTGCACGCGGCCCAGATCCAGGGCTTCTTCGACGGCCCTGTCGACCACCTGTTCGCCAAGCCGGTGCTGCTCGAGCACTTCGAGCAGGGGCTCACCGGTGAGGACCGCGAGACCCTCACGGTCGTCTCGCCCGACATGGGGCGCGTGCGCGTCGCCGACACGTGGTCCGACAGCCTCGGCGCGCCCCTGGCGATCATCCACAAGCGTCGCGACCCGAAGGTCGCCAACCAGGTGTCGGTGCACGAGATCGTCGGCGACGTGAAGGGACGCACGTGCCTCCTCGTCGACGACATGATCGACACCGGAGGCACGATCCAGAAGGCCGCACAGGCCCTCAAGGCCAACGGCGCGCGCAAGGTCATCGTCGCCGCCACGCACGCGATCTTCAGCGATCCCGCGAGCGAACGCCTGCAGGATCCCGCGATCGACGAGGTGGTCGTCACCGACACCGTGCCGCTGCCCGCGGAGCGCCGCTTCCCCGGTCTCACGGTGCTGCCGATCGCGCCGCTGCTCGCGCGCGCGATCCACGAAGTCTTCGAGGACGGCTCGGTCACGAGCATGTTCGGCGGCGACGCGTAAGCGTTCCTCCGTCGCTCAGCCGTCTCCCTCCGGGAGGCGGCTGAGTTCGTTTTCCCTCGGCTGTACCGTCAGGCGGAGTCCGGGGCCGACACGCCGGTTCCGGATGCCGTGACCCGGCGTGTCGCCCGAGATCTCCGCGCGACGGTACGGGGTTCACCGCCCACTGCGCCGCAGGGTCTCTCATAGGTTGCACAAAGTATTGAACCGAGGTGCCGCCAAGGTCGTGTTCCTACGGTGAGCACGAACGCGCCGCGAGGCACGACAGAAGGAGGACCCTGATGATCCGCACCACCGCCGTACCCCGTCCCGTCCGCATCGGCACCGCTCTCCTGGGCGTCGCCGGCATCGTCACCCTGGCCGGTTGCTCGGGCGGCTCGACCACCGACGCCGCTGCTCCCGCCGACACGGCTCCGGCGGCGACCGCGGCTCCCACCGCGAGCGCGACCACCGACAGCTCGACGACGGACACCTCGACGACCTCGAACACCTACAAGGACGGCACCTACGAGGCGACGGGCCAGTACGCCACTCCCGAGAGCGTCGAGACCGTCGACGTCACCCTCACCCTCGCCGGAGACACCATCACCGACGTGACGGTCACGGGCGATCCGCAGGCCGCCGAATCGAAGCGCTACCAGAGCGAGTTCATCGGCGGCATCAAGGACGAGGTCGTCGGCAAGAAGCTCGACGAGATCTCGGTGAGCAAGGTCGCCGGGTCTTCGCTCACCAGCGGCGGCTTCAACAAGGCGGTCGACACCATCAAGACCGAGGCCAAGGCCTGACCATCATGACCATCCCGACCGCGACGGGTTCGACCTGGACCTTCGACGCGATCGGCACGTCGTGGGCGATCGAGACGGCGGCGCCGCTGCCCCCGGTCGCCCGCGACGCGGTGTCGGCCGTCATCGACCGCTTCGACCGGGAGTGGTCGCGGTTCCGCGACGACTCGCTCGTCTCCGCCCTCGCGGGAGGACGCATGGCATCCGTCCCCGCCCCCGACGACGCGGATGCCATGCTCTCGCTGTACGACGAGCTCGACACCGCGACGGCCGGCGCCGTCAATCCGCTCATCGGCGACGCGCTCGCGCGCCTGGGCTACGACGCGCGGCTGACGCTCACCCCGTCGGGCGATCCGGAGCCGGCGCCGGTGTGGCGCGACACCCTCTCGTGGAGCGACGGGCGGCTCGCCGTCGCGCGTCCCGCCACGATCGACGTGGGCGCGCTCGGCAAGGGTCGTCTCGTCGACCTCGTGGTCAACGTGGTGCGCGCGCACGTCGACGGCGACATCGTCGTCGACGCATCCGGCGACCTCGCCGTTCGCGGCGAGCCGATCCGCGTCGCGCTCGAGCACCCGTACGACCAGACCCTCGCGATCGGTGTGATCACCGTCGCCGAGGGGGCGCTGTGCGCGTCGGCGATCAATCGGCGGGCGTGGGGCGACAACCTGCACCACGTCCTCGACGCCCGCACGGGGGCGCCGGTCCGGGCCTACGCGGCGACCTGGGCAGCGGCCGACACCGCGATGCGGGCCGACGCCCTCGCGACCGCGTTGTTCTTCGACGGGGGACCGGAACTCTCGGCATCCTGGAACGCGCACTGGGTGCGTATGCACACCGACGGTCGCGTGGAATGGTCGCCGGGTTTCACCGGCGAGATCTTCTCGTGACCTCAACGCCACAGCTTTCGAAGGGAATCCCATGAGCGCCACGCTCACCGCGGGCTCGACCCGCGTGCTCGGCCTCATTGGCCGGGTGTCGATGTACCGCCTCGTCCTGTCGTCGCTCGGCCTGCTGGCTGTCTATGCCCTCGTGCTCTCCTTCGCCGGACAGATCGGGCCCCAGCCGCTCGAGATCGTCGCGAGCGCCGTGGTGCTCGCTGTCGCGTGCGCGGCGACCGACCTGGTCGCGCAGGGCATACTCCGGATGCCGCGCCGCCTCGAGTCCTCGCTGATCACCGCCGCGATCCTGCTGTTCGTGCTCCGTCCGAGCCTCGAGCCGCTCGCGCTGGCCGGTCTCGCCCTCGCCGGGGTCGTGGCATCCGCATCGAAGTACCTCCTCGTCTGGCGTGGCCGTCACGTCTTCAACCCGGCAGCCACGGGGGCGGCGGTGCTGACCATCGTGAGTGTCTGGGCGCCGGATCTCGGTGGCTCGGCCTGGTGGGTCGGAACCCCGTTGATGGCGATCGGCGTACTGGCGCTCGGTGTGCTGCTGCTCCTACGCACCGACAAACTCCCGATCGTGGTGACGTTCTGGCTCGTGGCGATGACGGTCGCGTTCGTGCGCACCAGCATTCAGTTCCAGTCGGCAGGCTTTCCGGTCGACGTGCCGACGCTGCTCGTGCAGGTCGCGTTCTCGTCGCCGTTCCTCTTCCTCGGTGCGTTCATGCTGTCGGAGCCGCTCACCCTGCCGCCGCGCCGCCTGCAGCAGTACGCCGTCGCGATCGTCGTGGGCGTCCTGGCCGGCTGGCCGATCGCCGTCGGGGCGATCACGCTCGGACAGGAGCGCGCTCTGCTGATCGGCAATCTCGTGGCGTTCGCGTTCTGCCTGCGCGCGGCGGTGCGCCTGCGCGTCGAACGCCGTCGCGACCTGACTCCGACCGTCCGCGAACTGACCTTCCACGCCGCGCGTCCCTTCGCGTTCTCGCCCGGTCAGTACCTGGAGCTCGACGTCCCGCACCGTCGCCCCGACGCCCGCGGCACGCGGCGGGAGTTCTCGATCGTGTCCGCCCCGGAAGACCTGCCCGAGGTGCGCATCGCCTACAAGGACGGCTCGCAGTCCTCGTACAAGAAGGCGCTCGCGGCCGTCGAGCCGGGCTCGACTCTCGCTGTCACGGGCGTGTGGGGGGACTTCGTCCTTCCCTCTCGACCGACCGCGCCCGTGCTCCTCGTCGCCGCGGGGATCGGCGTGACGCCGTTCGTCTCGCAGCTGCGGCACCTCCAGGCCACCGGGCAGCGCCGCGACGCCGTTCTCGTCTACGTGGTGTCCGACCCGAGCGAACTCGCCTTCCGTGATGAGATCGCGGCGAGCGGCATCCCGGTCGTCGTCTTCTCGCGTGAGGAACCGCACGATCTGCCCGCGGGATGGTCGTGGGCGGGACCCGACCGGGTCGACGCCGATGCTGTGCTTCGCACGGTTCCCGACATCGCCCAGCGCGTGGCCTATGTCTCGGGTCCGCCCCGGCTCATCTCGGATCTCGCGCCGGCGCTCGCCAAGGCCAGATCGCTCACGACCGACGCCTTCGCGGGGTACTGACCCGCGACCGGACGCAGACGCGGGCGCGCCCCGCAAGCGCCCGGGAGGGGCAGGCCCGACCCGATAGCGTCGCGACATGCTCCTCCTGGCTTTCGCCGCGCTGCTGCTCGTCGTCTTCGCGGTGGCGCGTGCCCGTCAGCGTGCCCAGCTGCGCGAGGGGACTCTGCTCGTCGCCGCGGTCGTCTTCGCCGCGCTGGGCGTGCTGCAGCTGCTCGTGCAGACGGATCCGGATGCCGCCCGCGCGGCGATCCTCGTCGTCGCCGTCGCGGTGCCCGTGGTCGTGGCGGTGCTCGCGGTGTTCCTCATCACCAACGGCATCACCATGCTGCGACTCGAGGGGCGGAGTCTGGCGAACCTGCTGTCGCTGATCGCCGGGATCGGGCTCGTGGCCTTCCCGTTCGTCCTCCTCGCGCTCCTGGCGTGGGGAGGACTGGGCGGCTTCCTCGTGGCGGCTCTCGTGGTCCTGATCGCGGGGTACGCGGCGGCCGCGTTCGTCGCGTTCCTCGTGTCGTCGCTGCTGTACGCCGCGCTGCCCGTCCCGCGCACGCCGACCGCGATCGTCGTCCTGGGGTCGGGGCTGATCGACGGGGGAGTGCCGCCCTTGCTCCGGGGCCGCCTCGATCGGGCGATCGCCGCCTGGCAGCGGGCGGTCCGGGCCGGGGGAGTCGCGCCCTTCGTCATCCCGTCCGGCGGTCAGGGGCCCGACGAGCCGCGCGCGGAGGCCGAGGCCATGGCGGACTACCTGCGAGAGCGCGGCATCCCCGCGGACCTCGTCCATCCCGAGACGCGCTCTCTGAACACACGGGAGAACCTCGCCTTCTCACGTGCGATCGTCGGGGAGATCGGCGCATCGAAGCCGCTGCTGGTCGTCACGAGCGACTACCACGTCCTTCGCGCAGGGCTCCTGGCGCGTCGCGAGTTGCCCGGAGCGCGTGTGGTGGGTGCCCGCACGGCGGCGTACTTCGTGCCGAGTGCGTTCCTCCGTGAGTACGTCGCCCTGCTGAACCGGCAGAGGTGGATGCACGTCGTCTTCGCGCTCGTCTTCGGCGTCGCGCTGGTGAGCGTCTACGCCGTGATCTTCCTCACGTGAACCCCCGCCTCGTCGTCAGGCGTCGGCGGGCGGACCGGGGTCGGCGGGCTTCGCGGGAAGGCGGACCTCGAAGGTCGTGTCTCCGGGCGTGCTCTGCACGCTGATCGTGCCGC
>NZ_JARHXC010000335.1:0-31477 GCF_029222405.1 Microbacterium sp. Kw_RZR3
TTCAGGAGGCGTTGACCTCAGCCGCAAGGGCGCGGATGCGGTCGTCGCCGAGTTCGAGTCCGATCTGTGCGAAGCGCTGACGCAGCACCTCGGCGACGCGCTCGTCGCTCTTGCCGCCGACGTCGGCACGGGTCTGTACGACGACTCCGGCGATGCGGGCCTCGTCGTCGGTCTCGTGCGTGTCCATGATCGGCTCCGACTGCTCGTCGGGGCGCGCCGCGCGCTTGCCCTCGTCGTGCAGGGCTCCGCCGACCGAATCGGCGGGCGACGCGCCGCCGTCGGGGCCGGTGGAAGGTTCCGGGGCTCGGGTCTCGTCCGACATGTCAGTCCTCCGTGCTCATATCGGGGTCGATGCCCTGGCTGGCGGCATCCCCCTCGATGGGGTCTGAAGGAGCGGCGTCGTTCAGGCGCGACGACCCCTTCGCGTTCTCGTTCTGCTCTACGGTCTCGCCGTCGGCGACGGCGCCGCTCTCCCACCCGCCGGGCGGGTCGGCGTTGATGACACCTTCGGGCAGGTCGCGGTCGTCGGTCATGACTTCCCCTTTCGACGCCTCCAGCATCCCGGCATCGCGCGTCACGCGGGCAGGGGTTGACGCCCGCCGGGGCACTGCGTAGTCAGGTGCGCTGTTTCAGGATGCCGGCACGCTCGGGGTGGGCTTCGAACCACTCCCCCACGTACCAGCAGACGGGAAGGATCTCGCGGTCGCCCATCGCCTCGATGGCATCGACAGCCCGTTCGGTGATGACGGCGGCGTAGCCGTGTCCGCGGAAGGTCGGGATGGTGAACGCCCGGGTGAGGGCAATGGTGCGACCGTCGTCGCGGTAGTCGAGAACGGAGACCAGATCGTCGCCCCGATGCAGGGTGAAACGGGACGCGGCCTTGTCGTCGGCGAAAAGCAGGTCAGCCATGACGAGAGGCTACGCCGCCCACGGGGAGCGGGCGTCGTTGGCGCAGAATGCACGGTCCGCTCTTACCTTCACCCCGCACGACTGAGCAGAATGCGCGGGTCTCGACATCGGGGGCGATTTGACGTCGCCGGACTTCTTGCGTCATAATCCCCCCATGACTGTCAATGCGCGTTCTCTGTCCGCCCGGGAGGCGAACGGGACTGCCGGCATGATGATGCCCGGCCGCGTTGTCATGTGTTGTCGAATGTGCCGCTAACAGCGACCCTCGCTCCGACGATCTCGAGCTTCTGAACGCCGACATCGTCCACCGGTCGTCTGCGTCGCGCGTCGATCACGCGTGTCCGGACACCGCGCACCGGCCTCTCGGCTCTCACCTCCCGTAGAACCCCGCCTCGTGACGACGCCCGGGTTCACACACCCAAGGACTTCATCCTCATGTCGATCTCCGCTGTTCTCGACCGCCCCGCCACCTCCGTCATCCGCCCCGCCGCCGCGAACCCCGCCGCGAACCCCGCCGCGCGTCCCGCCGTCGCACCGGCCCCGGCTGCCGCGGCGCCCGCCCCCGCAGCCGCCCCCGCCGCCCCGGCCGCCCGCCCCGCGCTCCCCGCGGGTTCCGCCCCGCGCGGTTTCGCCCTCTACGTCGGCATCGACGAGGCGAAAGCCGCGGCCGCCGGAGTGAGCCTCGGCACGCTCGTCGAGGCACTGCGCCGCACGTTGGGCGAGCTCGCCCCCGCCGCCGAGACGTACGCCACGGTCGCCCTCGCCCCGACCGGAGCCGGTGGCCGCGACGTCGACGTGGTGCGCCTCGCCCTGCACGAGCCGTCCGCTGTCGCCCGCACCAAGGACGAGCCCGCCGAAGAGGACCGTGCGCCCGGCGGCGTGGTCGTCGACATCTCGCGCAAGCGCGTGCTCATCGACGGTGAGTCGGCCGCGTTCACCTTCAAGGAGTTCGAGCTCCTGCAGTACCTCGTGCTGCGCGAGGGTCGCACGATCGAACGCGCCGAGCTCGTGGCATCCCTCTGGGAGGGCTCGACCGACGACGACGCCCCCGGCGAGCGCACCATCGACGTGCACGTGCGCCGACTGCGCGCCAAGCTCGGCGCGTACGAAGACATCGTGCGCACGGTGCGCGGCGTGGGGTACCGCTTCGACCGTCACGCCGACGTCTCGATCCGCTACGGTCACGGCACCCCCTCGCCCGACCGCTTCTGATCGATCACCCCGCACCTCACGCGTTCCAGCGGGCGCGAAAAAGCCCCGGATGCCGCGATGTCGGCGGGGCGACGTAGGGTGTCGGCATGAGATCGACCGGGGTGCGCACGCGGCAGACGCCGCGCGAGCTTCCGGTCCCGGCCGATCGCCCGATCGAGGGCGAGTACCGTCCCGCGCAGCCCGTCGACATCGGTCGCGCCGTCGCCGCCCAACGGCACGGCCGCAACGACCCGACCTACTTCTCGTCGATGCCGCTGCGCGACGGCGGCGTCGTCTGGCGCGTCAGCCGCACCCCGCTCGGCGTCGCGACACTCGCCCTGCGCCAGAGCATCGGGGGCGCGGTGCGCGCGGCGGCGTGGGGCCCCGGTGCCGAATGGGCGCTCGACCAGCTGCCGGCGCTCTGCGGCAAGCTCGACGATCCCGACGGATTCGATGCCTCGCGGCATCCCTCGGTCGCTGAGTGGCACCGGCGGCACCCCGACCTCCGCATCGGACGCACCGATCTCGTCTTCGACGCGCTGGTCAGCGCCATCATGGAGCAGAAGGTCACGAGCCTCCAGGCGTTCTCGGCCTGGCGCAGCATCGTCACCTGGTACGGCGAACGCGCCCCCGGTCCCACCCCGCGGCCGCTGTTCGCCCCGCCCGACATCGACGGGTGGCGTCACGTCCCGTCGTGGGCGTGGCATCGCGCGGGGCTCGAGCCTCCGCAGTCCCGCACGATCGTCGAGACGGCGCGACGCGGCGAGTCCGTCGTGCGCGCGGCGAGCGCCGCCACCGACGGCGAAGCGCGCGACCGCGTGTTCATCAGCCTTCGCGGGGTCGGCATCTGGACCAGTGCCGAAACCCGCATCCGCGCGTTCGGAGACCCGGATGCCGTCAGCGTGGGCGACTACCACCTCGCGCACCAGGTGGGATACGCCCTCACCGGCCACCGCACCGACGACGACGGCATGCTCGAGCTGCTCGAGCCCTTCGCGGGACACCGCCAGCGAGTGATCCGGCTCATCTACGTCGGCTCGGCGCTCGAACCGCGCCGCGGACCGCGACTGCACCCCGAGGACCATCGCGACCGCTGACCGCTTCGGCCTCCGTATCGCCGGGAGAAGCGAGCGCGTGCCCCACCGACATCGGCGAGGTAAGGGCGGGCCCGGGCGATGCGAACCGAAGACCAGGCGACGTCAGTGACCCCGCGGCGCCCGCCAATACCCGGTGAACGAGATCGCACGCTTGTCGACGCCGACGCGCACCCACTGTCGGCGCATCGCGGCCACGAGCGACTGCTCCCCCGCCACCCACGCGTAGGCGGGTGTTTCCGCAGCCGCCGCGATCGCCTCGTCGCGAATCGAGGTCCCGGGCGTCGCGCGCGGGTCGACGCGGACGACCCACCGCACCGCGACACCCGCGGGAGCGATGAGGTCGCGCACGTCCCCCGCATCCGGGACTTCGATCATCGCGGTGCCGGTGGCGTCAGCGGGGAGGGATGCCAGGATGCCGGCGATCGCGGGGAGCGCCGTCTCGTCGCCCACGAGGGCGTAGGGTCCCGTGACGCCGGCGGCCGGGGCGAAGAGGATGCCCTCGTCGAGGATCGCGACCGCGTCACCGGGGCGGCAGGTCTCCGCCCAGGTCGCCGCGGGGCCTGCGGTCCCGTCGGCGGCGGAGCCGTGCAGCACGAAGTCGATGTCGAGCTCCGGGCCGTGCTCACCCGAGGGACGGAACCCCGCGACGGTGTAGTTGCGCAGGACCGGACGCTCTGTCTTGGCGATCGCGAGATATCGGAAGTACGTGAGGGTGTCGAGCCTGCTCGGCAGGCGCGAGAGCGAGCCCTCGGACACGGGGAGGAACAGCCGGAACCACTGGTCCCGCCCCCGCGGCGAGAAGCGCTCGAGATCGTCACCGATCACCGTCACGCGAGCGAACGAGGGCGAGAGGCGTCGCCGCTCCCGCACGCGGAGGGTGAGGAGTTCGCTCTTCTCGGGCTTCTGCCGCGTCTGCGCGGCGTTCGTTCGTGCCATGGTCTTCTTTCGCGTGCGGGTCGGGGTGGAGGGGGCTGCCCCTAGGCTGGGCGCATGACGCAGACGGGAACGGGTTGGCCGCGCGGACGCACGTATTGGGTCCTCGGCAGCGTGGTGCTGTTCATCGTCGGCATCGTGTTCGGCCTGGTGTGGCAGAACGTGTGGCTCGGCCTGATCCTGGCCGCCGCCGTGTCGGTGGGATGGCTCATCGCGTACGAGTCGAGCCGCGGGCGGAACGTCGGCGTGAACGACGAGGACAACGGCATCCAGTTGTGACGATGACGGCTCATCGGTAGTACACCGCCAAGGGGTACGGGCCGTCTCGGCGCACCTCTACCGGCGTGCCGAAGACGTTCTCGAGCGTCGATGAGGTCATGAGGTCGTCCGGCGTGCCGACGTGCGCGACCCTCCCGTCCGACAGCGCGACGATGCGGTCGGCGTAGGCCGCCGCGAAGTTGATGTCGTGCACCACGATGACGATGGTCTTGCCGAGCTCGTCGGCAGCCCGCCGGAGCTGGCCCATCATCGCGACGGCGTGCTTCATGTCGAGGTTGTTCAGCGGCTCGTCAAGGAGGATGTAGTCGGTGTCCTGCGCGAGAACCATAGCGACGTAGGCCCGTTGGCGCTGTCCGCCGGAGAGCTGGTCGAGGTACCGACCCGACAGCTCGGTCAGGTCGAGGAAGGCGATGGCCTCGTCGATCCTCGCGTGGTCGTCGGCGGTGAGACGGCCCTGCGAGTGCGGGAAGCGTCCGAAGCCGACGAGTTCGCGCACGGTGAGGCGGGTGACGAAGTGATTCTCCTGGCGGAGGATCGACACGATCTTCGCGAGCGCCCGACCGGGCGTGGTCGTCACGTCGTGACCGGCGATGGTGACGCGACCGCTCGTCGCCGTCGCCAGACGACCGACGATCGTGAGGAGGGTCGACTTGCCCGCACCGTTCGGGCCGACGAGGGCCGTGACCCCACCGGCGGGGATGTCGAGGGTCACGGGGCCGAGGACGGTGAGGTCGCCGTAGGTCATGGTGACATCGGTGAGCGAGATCACAGGCTGCCCTTTCGAAGCAGATAGACGAGGAAGAACAGGCCGCCGACGAACTCGATGATGATCGAGAGCATCCCGGCGGCGTAGAACACGTGCCGCAGCACGAAGTACCCGCCGAGCAGGGTCGCCATGCCGAGCAGCACGGCGAACGGCAGCACCACGCGGTGCTGCGCCGAGCCCGCGAGCTGGTACGCGAGGGTCGCGACGATGAAACCGAAGAACGTCATCGGACCCACCATCGTGGTCGACACCGAGATGAGCACGGCCACGAGCACGAGCATCCCGACGACCTCGCGCCGGTAGGCGAGTCCCAGATTGACGGATGCCTCGCGGCCGAGCGCCAGCACGTCGAGCCGGTGTTGCGCGCGCCAGACGAGCACGAGCACCACGGCGACGACCAGGGCACCCCACGGCAGGTAATCGGCATCCGAGTTCGACAGGTTGCCGAAAAGGCGGGCCGACAGGATGTCGAAATCACTCGGGGTGAGCAGCCGCTGCATGACCGTCGAGAGCGAGCCGAAGCCGACCCCCAACACCACGCCGACCAGCAGCATGATGTGGAGGTTGCCGCGGCGGCCGGCGAACAGCCAGCCGTAGAGCAGCGTGGCGAACCCGACCATGAGCACGCTCTGGACCACGACCTTGAGCAGGCCGTCGGTCGCCGAAAGCGCGGCACTGCCGAAGAAGAACACGAGCGCGGTCTGCATCACGACGTAGAGCGCGTCGAACCCCATGATCGACGGGGTCAGGATGCGGTTCGCCGTGGCCGTGTGGAACAGCACCGTCGCCACCGCCTGGCAACAGGCGACGAGGGCGATGGTCGCGACGCTCACGACGCGCAGGTTGACGGCGAGCCAGAAGGCACGTGAACCGGGCTCACCCGGCACGTTCCAGGTCAGCACGCCCACGGCCGCGACCACGACGACGAGGGCCAGGATGCCGAAGCGCACGGCGATCCGCGGACGGCCGAGCCGGATCGCCGGCGCGTGACGGGTCAGGACCTCAGCCACGGGCACGCATCCTCAAGAGCAGGGTGATGAAGACCGCGGAACCGACGACCCCGAGGATCATCGAGACGGGGACCTCGAACGGCATCCGGATCACCCGTCCGACGATGTCGCACACGATGACGATGGCCACGCCGCCGAGGCACACCCAGGGCAGGTTGGCGCGGGCGTTGTCGCCGCGCCACATCGAGACGAGGTTCGGAACGACCAATCCGAGGAACGGCAGGAAGCCGACGACCACGGTCGTGACGCCCGTGGCGACGGCGACGAGACCGGTGCCGATGAGCATCACGCGCGTGTGATCGAGGCCGACGGAGGTCGCGATGTCGCGACCGAGGCCGGCGACCGTGATGCGGTCGGCGTAGAGGAAGACGAGGAAGACCACGATCGCCACGATCCAGAGCACCTCGTACCGCCCGCGGACGATCGAGGTGAAGCTGCCCATGAACCACGTCCCGAGCATCTGGAGGGAGTTCGTCGACACGGCGAGGTAGGTCGTGAACGCCGAGACCACCGCGCCGAGCATGATCCCGATGAGCGGCACGACGAGAGAGGACCGCAACGAGATCCGGCGCAGGATGCCGATGAAGATCATGGTCCCGACGAATGCCGCGACGGATGCCACGACCATGCGCACGAGCAGAGGTGCGGCCGGGGCGAGGAGGACCGTGACGAGTAGTCCCAGGGCGGCCCATTCGGAAGTGCCCGTGGTGGACGGCTCGACGAAGCGGTTCTGCGTGAGCAGCTGCATGATCAGGCCCGAGACGGCCATCGCGCAGCCGGCGAGGACGAGCGCGAGCGTACGCGGCACGCGCGAGATGAAGAACATCTCGGCGCCGAAGGAGTCGGCGGCCAGGTCGTAGGCCCCGACGAAGAGCGACGCGACGACGAGCGCGGCGACGCCCGCGGTGGCCGCGGGCAGCGCGAGGCGATGGGTGAGCGTTCGAGGGGGATGAGTGGTGACGATCATGGTGAGGGGTGGGGGCCCGGCATCCGGACCCCCACCGGGATCAGGAGGCGAACGCCTCGGCGGCCGAACGGTAGAGCTTCGTGTAGGCCTGGATTCCCTCGTCGAGGTAGAAGCTGCCGTCGAGGTAGACGATCTGCCCCTTCTGCACCGCGGGGACGTTCTTCAGCGCCTCGGCGTTCTCGACGAGCTCCTTCGCCGAGACGTAGCCGTCCTCGCCGAACATCGCGTCGCGGTCGAGCACGAACAGCCACTCCGGGTTCGCGGCGGCGATCGCCTCGACGCTGATGTCGTCGCCGTGCGACGCGTCCTCGGCCGCGCGGTCGAGAGCGGGAGTCAGGCCCAGCGTCGGGAAGAGGTGGCCGACACCGCGGCCCTCTCCGGGAGCGGCGTACGAGATCTTCCCTCCGGAGGTGATCAGACCCATCACGGTCTGCGATGGGTCGTAGGCCGCCTTGGCGTCGGCGATCGCAGCATCCAGATCGGCGTTCAGCTTCGCCGCCTCGTCGTTCTTGTCGAAGACCTGGCCGAGGATGGCGGTCTGGCGCTTGAGCTCGGACGTGTGCTCCTCGCCGTCGCGCGGGCTCGTCTCGATCGTCGCGGGCTGGATCTCTTTCAGCTGGTCGTAGATCTCGCGGAAGCGGTATCCGCCGACGATCAAGTCGGGCTCGGAGGCGAGGATGTTCTCGATGTTCGGCTCGCGGTGCAGGCCCGCGTCGAGCACCTCATCGCCGCCCGAGAGCGAGGGCCAGAGGTCGTACATGAGCGGCTTGGGGGCGGCGACGAGCGTCACGCCCCACTCGCTGAGCGTCTCGAACGTCGTGTTGTCGAGCGCGACGACCCGCTCGGGGGCCACGGGAACCTCGATCGAGCCGTGGTTGTCTTCGACCGTGACGGTGGTCGCGGCAGCCTGCTCGGCGGGAGCGGCCGCTCCCGAGGCGCAGCCGGTGAGGGCCAGAACCGCCGCGACGGACGCGGCGGCGAGGGGACGAATCAGACGAGTACTCATGCGGGATCTCTCCAGTGCTGTATGTGCGATGAGGACCGGCCACACTCCGGGGCCGGTCGCGAAGTTAGGTTAGCCTTAGCTTTGTGAAGATGTCGAACCCGGGCCTCGGAGCCCGCCTCGAACCCCGCCGTCACGAGCTGATCTTCCGCTCGGCGAGGCTCGCCGCCCGAACCTTCCTGACGCCGTCGTATGTCCGGCTGCGGTTCGAGGGAGCCGACCTCCGGGGTTTCGACTCGCCCGGCGCCGACGATCACATCCGCGTGTTCTTCCCGTCAGAACCGGCGGACGACGTTCGGTCCGCGCCGAGCCGCGAGTACACCCCGGTGAGCTGGGATGCCGAGAGCGGCTGGCTCGACATCGACGTCGCTCTGCACGGTGACGGGGTCGGCAGTCGCTGGGCCGAGACGGCTCCCCTCGGCGCACCCGTCGGCGTCGGAGGGCCGCGCGGCTCGATGGTGCTCGTCGGGCGCCCGGACGCGTGGCTCCTCGCGGGCGACGAGACAGCGGTTCCCGCGATCCGCCGATTCGCCGCGGCGATGGACGACGACGCCGTCGGTCGCATCGCGATCGAGGTTCCGGATGCCGCCCACGACCTCCCCGTCGCCGCTCCCCCGGGCGTGCAAGTGATTCAGGTGCATCGGGGCGACCGACCGGCCGGCGAGGAACTCGCGGACTGGCTCGACGCGCTCGACGTCGAGGAGCAGCCGGAGGGATGCGTTTTCGGCTTCGTCGCCGCGGAACAGTCGATCGTCCGCGCCGGACGAGCTCTGCTGCTCGATCGGTGGTCGAGCGACCCCGCCGCCACCGTGGTCAAGGGGTATTGGAAGCGCGGGACAACGGAATACCACGCTCCGCACTGAACGTGTCCGACGCCGGCGGTCAGAGCACGGGGCCCGGCCAGGCGTTGCGCACGAGTGTCCGCGCTCTACTCGCGCTCGACGCCGGCCGCGAACGCGAGTACGCGTGCCCGCAGGAACGGGGTCGCGTACACCGACGACGCGCCGGGAGCGGGAGCTGCCGTGGCCGTCGCCGTCGCGTCGCTGAGGGCTCCGCGGACGAGGGGCACCTCGGCCCCCGCGTCGGCGAGCGCGTCGACCGCGCGCACCGCGTACTCGTCGCCGACGGCGATGCGCTGCTGGACCGCCGCCGTCGGGTCGACGCCCTCGGGAACGCGCACCGCCTGCTGCGTGGCGAGCGGCGGAACGGTGCGGCTGAAAGCGGTCGCGGCGAGCGCGAGACCGAGCCACGCGTCGTCGTCGGCGATCGACTCGAGGTCGTCGCGGGCGGCGTCGAAGGCAGCGAGCCGCACGGCCGGCAGGTCGCCCGCGCTGACGGGTGCGTCGCCCGCGCGCGACTCGTACGCGTCGGTGGCGGCGATCGCCGCCCGCCGCAACAGCGAGCCGAGGCCGTCGAGGTCGGCGTCGCGCGAGATCGACCCCGCCCCGGTGCCGAGCGCATCGCGCAGCGCGGCGCTCTCTTGCGCACGGGCGAGCGCCGAAGCCGCGAGAGCCGCGGCGGTCGGCGCCGCTTCTCCTCCCGCGTCGAGGGCGGCCTCCGCGTAGGCGGCGAGCGCGTAGGCATCGGCGGCCGCTCCGACGACCTCGAGCGAGAGATCGGCGGCGTCGAGCGTTTCGGGAGGACTCTGCGACGCCTCGTCCAGCAGGTCTTCCGCCGCCGTGCGCGTGACACCGACCGACACCGCGTCAGCGGCCGGGGCACCCGCCACCGCGGCATCGTCCGCTGCCGTCGCGGCGGCGGCGAATGCTCCCCCACCGTCGCCGGCCTCGCGTAGTGCTCGTGCGCGGTCGGCGGTCGCACGGGAGCGCTCGGCGAGCGAGGCGTCGCTCGCCGTCGTGAGCGATGCCTCTGCGCGGGCCAGCGCACTGTTGACGGCGATGTCGAACGCATCGTCGCCAGGTTCGGCCGGCCCCTCCGTCGCGGTCGGCAGCGGCGTCGGAGAAGCGGCGGGGGTGGGGAATGCCGCCTCCGGCAGGTCTTCGCCGGTCATGATCGCGTAGGCACTCGCGACGTCGGCGACCTCGGTGATGGTCATTCCGCCGGTCGCCGCGACCTGATCGAGGTCGATCGGTTGGCCGTTGGCATCCGCGGCGATCCGCTGTCCGACCGGGACGAGGATGGTGTCGATCCCGCCCGCCTCGATCGCCGCCGACACCTGCTCAGGAAGGCCCGCGACCGGGCTCACGGTTCCGAACGGCGTCACCCCTCCCGCGAGGGCGACGCCGGGCTGGATCTCGCTGCCGTAGTAGAGCGCGAGCACGCCGACCGCGGTCACGGCTCCGGCGGCGGGAGTGTTGATGCGGGCGTCGAAGCCGAAGGTGTACGCCGTGTCGGGACGCGCCCCGGTGAGGAGCGTGGCCGCCGTGACGGCGGTCCAGGTCGCGGACTGCGTGACCGGGGCGACACCGCTGACGTCGTTCTCGGTGATGTCAATGCTGAGGTCGCCGCCGTCGGCCGCTTCGGCGGTGATCCGTTGGGTCGCCACACCTCCCTTGCCGCCGCTGACGTAGAGCACCGGGACGGTGAGCTCACTGCCTTCGAAGTGCCCGTCGGGCTTGCCGCCGAAACCGAGCGAGAACCCGAGGTCGCACCCGGCGAGCACGAGCGTGCACGCGAGGGCTAGGGCCGTCACCGCCGCCGCGCAGGCTCTCACGCGTCGGCCTCGCCGACGTAGAGCGCGCAGGTGGTGTCGTAGTAGTCGGCCGTCTCACCCGCCGGGCGCAGCCCGATGCGCTGCGCGACGGCGCCGGATGCCGTGTTCACCGGATTCGTGACCGCCACGATCGTGCGGATGCCGTTCTCGTGGGCGAGCGCGAGGACCGCGGCCGCGGCCTCGGTGGCGTACCCGGACCCCCACGCGTCGGGGTGGAAGTGCCAGCCGATCTCGATGTCTTCGGGCCGCCCGTCGCCCGCACCCGCCGACCAGGGGATGCGCTTCAATAGCACTGATCCGAGCCGGCGGCCGTCGCGCGTCTCGACGGCTCGGACTCCGAGGATGCCGTCGGCCAGGCTCGTCCAGCGGTCGAGGGTCGCGTCGACCTCGGCCGGATCGGTCATCGCCCGGCCGTCGCCGAGGTACTGACGGACTTCCGCTCGCCGGTACATGTCGAAGAGGAACGCCCGGTCATCGTCGGACCGGGTCCATTCGCGCAGCACGAGGCGCTCGGTGTCGAGGCGCGTGCGCCGCATGGGCACGTGCGGGATGCCGTCCTCGGCGAAGGGCGCCCCCGACACGACGAAGCCGAATCGTCCGTACCACGACGCCAGGTGAGCCTGCGCGTCGAGAAGGATCGGGACGCCGGGGGCCTCGGCATCCAGAATATCGACGGCCTCGCGCATGAGGTCGGCAGCGAGGCCACGGCCACGGGCTGCGGCAGCGGTGGCGACGCGGCCGATGCGCGTGTTCGTCGGCTCGCGCAGGAGGCGGAGGGTCGCGAGCACCTCGTCGCCCTCGCTGGCCCACATCAGCTCGGCACCCGGCTCGATGTCACGGCCGTCGATCTCGGGGTAGGCCGCTTCTTGCTCGACGACGAACACCGTCACGCGCAGCCAGAGGAGGCGATACAGAGTGCGGGGGTCGATCTCAGCGACGGGCGCCCGGTGCAGGGTGACGGCCATCCTTCGACCGTACCCCGGGGTGCCGCCCGGGGTCTGCTTGTACGTCAGCCCGTGCCGAAGCGTCGCGACGCGGCGACCTGCTCGGCGACGCGACGGAGAGCGAGGATCAGCGGCTCGACGAGAGCGGTACCGAGCACCACGTACCGCACCGCGTCTTCGATCGATGTCTCGGGCGTCGCGGCGAGTTCGGCCTCGGCGATCGCGGACAGGTGCTCGAGGTACGCGTCCATCACGGTCTCCGGCACCGTGAACCCCGCGCGATCGAGGGCCGCGAGGGCGTGCGCGACCGCCGCGAGTTGCTCGGGGAAACATTTCTCGGGGCTTCCCCCCATCCGCTCGAGCAACGCGGTGGCCTCCGTCAGGTCGGGGTCTCCGACGACCTCGGGTGTCACCGCGGCGTTGGCCGCACCGAGAAGGTCGTAGGGGTTCTCGGGTGGCTCCTCGAGCACGCCGACGACCTTGCGCACCCCCGCGATGCCGACGCCGGCGTCGACGAGCGCGCGGATCACGCCGAGCCGCTGCACGTGAGCGGTGCCGTACGACGCCTGCGTGGGCGAGGATCGCTCCCCTTCCGGCAGCAGCTTCTCGCGCAGGTAGTACTTGATCGTCGCGACGGGGACGCCGCTCTCCGTCGACAGTTCCGAAATCCGCACGCCGACCCCCTTGACTCGATAGCCCTACTATCCAACACTAGATAGCACCACTATCGAGCGAAGGCGAGCCCATGGCATCCATCAATCCGGGTCGAATGACCCATCGTTACGACGGCGAACTGGTCGTCTTCCACATCGGCATGACCGTCAACAAGTGGTGGAGACCCGACCAGTGGATGCCGTTGATGGGCGGCATGCCCCGGATGCTGCGCGAGCTGAGCGTAGACCCCGACTCGGGGCTGCTCGGCTTCACGATGCTTCTCGGGTCGCGCGGGCCCTACCTCGTGCAGTACTGGTCGTCGCTCGAGAAGCTGTACGCGTACGCCTCCGCCCCCGAGCACGAGCACCGCCCCGCGTGGACCCGTTTCAACCGACGTGCGCGGAAGACTCCGGGCGCGGTCGGCATCTGGCACGAGACGCACGTCGTCGAGCGCGCCGAGACGATCTACGTCGCGACGCCCCCGATGGGATTGCCGAAAGCCACCGAGATCGTGCCCGTCGCGTCGCGCCACGACCGCGCGCGGGCACGCGTGGCCGACGGACGGACTCGGGGTCCCGCCCCGGTGAGCTGAGGGCCAGACTGGAGCCATGGCTTCGATCCTCACGACCGCGCACGACCTGCGCGACGCCCTCGCCGCCGGGACCTTTCCTGACGGCGGGCGCGTACGCGTCCTCGACGTCCGCTGGCGACTCGACCGCCCCGACGGGCGCCCGGAGTACCGCGCGGGACACATCCCCGGCGCGCAGTACGTCGACCTCGACCACGACCTCGCCGCTCACGGCGCGCCGACCGAGGGCCGGCATCCGCTCCCTCCGGTCGAGGCGCTGCAGGCTGCCGCGCGACGCTGGGGCATCGACGCGGGCGACACGGTCGTGGTCTACGACGACCTCAAGAACATGTCGAGCGCGCGGGCGTGGTGGCTGTTGCGGTACGCGGGGGTGGCTGACGTTCGGCTACTCGACGGCGCGCTGTCAGCCTGGACCGACGCGGGCCTCGAGGTGGAGGAGGGGGATGCCGAGACCCCGACGCCCGGGACGGTCGAGCTGACGTACGGGGCTCTGCCGACGCTCGAGCTCGACGAGGTGGGCGTGTTCGCCGAGTCCGAGCTGCTGCTCGATGCCCGCGCCGGCGAGCGCTACCGCGGCGAGGTCGAGCCGATCGACCCTCGTGCGGGTCACATTCCCGGCGCGATCAGCGCCCCGACGACAGAGAACGTCGGCGGCGACGGGCGCTTCCTCGAGCCGGATGCGCTGCGTTCGCGGTTCCGGATGCTGGGGGCCGAGGACGGCTTGACGGTCGGCGTCTACTGCGGCTCCGGGGTGACGGCGGCGCATCAGGCCGTGGCGCTGACGCTCGCGGGCTTCGAGCCGCGCGTGTTCCCGGGGTCGTGGAGTCAGTGGTCGAACCACGAGGAGCTGCCCGTGGCGACCGGGTCGGAGCCGCGGTAGCGGTCGCCCCCTCGATCCAGGTGGCTGAGCCTGTCGAAGCCACCGATCCCTCGGTGCCCCGGTCCCTTCGACAAGCTCAGGGACCTCCGCCGCGAGCCAGGGACCTCCGCCGGAGCCGCGGTAGCGACTACCCCGGCCGCAACGCAGGTGGCTGAGCCTGTCGAAGCCACCGGAACCTACGACCAGAGGTCGCTCAGCGGGATCTCGCGCCCGAGCACGTTCTCGGCCGCACGGTGACCCGAGAGCATCGCACCGGGAACGGTCGCCGGGTCATCGCCCCACGTCGCCTCGCCCGCGAGGTGCAGCACCCCGCCCACCGGGACGGCGAGCTGATCATGGTCGGGACCGACCGAGCCGGGGAGCATGTACGCGTACGAACCGCGGGCGAACGGGTCGTCCTGCCACCGCGTCACGACCACGCTCTCGGGTGCGGGTACGTCGTTCCCGTAGAGCCGCCGCAGCTGCGCGATCGTCGAGGCGACGATCTCCTCGTCCGACCACTCGCGGGTCGCGACGGCCGCCGGACCGGCGGCGAACGTCAGCAGGGCGGGCTCGTCGTGGATCCGGCCGAGGTCGTACCAGGAGTGCCACCACTCCCCCTCGGCACCGAGTTGACGGATGCCGTAGACCTCGGCATCCCAGAATCTCTCGGGGAAGCGCAGCACGACCTTCTCGAAGGCGTTCATCCGCAACAGGGCCAGGGCGCGGCGATGCGTCTCGGGCAGCGCCGGCTCGATGACGAGATCGCCGGACTGCAGGACGCCCACCGGGACGGTGACGATGACGTTCGCGGCCGAGAAGGCGCCGCGATCGGTCTCGACGGTGACCCCTTCGGGCGACCAGCGCACCGCCGACACCACGTGCGACAGCCGGACGTCGACCCCCTCGGCGAAGTTCCGCGCGAGCTCGTCGTATCCGCGCGGGAAGATGACCTCGTCGCCGTTCACGGTGTCGTCGTCGAGGCCGTGCGCCCCGAGCCCGGTCATCGCGACGCCGTACTGCTCCTGCGAGCGACGGTCGTTGTACTCGCGCACGCGCCCCGCGCGCGCGGCATCCCACTCCTGCGCGGCGAGGGCGCGGTCCACGACGTCCGCGTAGGTGGCATCCGGAGCGGAGTCGGCGATGACGTCGACGAGGGCCGCGTTCAGCGCACGGATGTCGGCGGCGTACCCCTCGATCTCCTCGGCGGAGAGACGCGACCCGTCCTCGCCGAAGTACGTCAGCGGCCGTCCGGCAGGCTGATATCCACCGACCGTGAACTCGACCATCGGCATCCCGAAGGCCCGCGCCGCCTCGGCCACCGGGCTGTCGTCGATGCCGTGGATCCACGACGCTCCGCGGTCGGTGACGTGTCCGCCGGAACGATCGGTGTGGGTCCGGCCGCCGATCCGGTCGCGCGCTTCGAGCACGATGACGCGGCGTCCGGCACGCGTGAGCAAGCGCGCCGCGGCGAGACCCGACACACCTGCCCCCACGACGATCGTGTCGACGGTCTCCACGGATGCCTCCCCAGCGTCGGACACGCCCCCGGCCGGGGCCGCGTCGCCTTTCCGGAGAACGTACTGTGTCCCGCCCGCCGGCGGCAGTCACCACGACGTACGGTGCCGCGTGCCTGTTTCGACGGCGCGTATAGGCGGGTGCCCGGCTCAGCCGACCGGCGCCTCCTCGTCGAGCGGCCGCGGGGTGACACCCTTCCGGCCGTAGCGCCACCAGAAGTACAGGTAGCAGAGGCCGACGAACGGGATGCCGAAGTACAGGGCCGGAGCCTGCTCGGGGTCGAAGGCGATCGCGACGATCGAGGCCGTCAGCAGGACGAACGCGAGGATCGGCACCAGCGGATAGAACGGTGTGCGGTAGACGAGTGTCGCGACATCTCCCCCGCCGCGGACGAACGCACGCCGATGGAAGTACTGCGCCGCGACGATCGACATCCACACCGCCACCGCGGCGAAGCCGGCGATCGACACGAGCACGAGGTAGACGGTCTCGGCGGCGATGACGCTCGAGATGAGCGAGACGAGACCGATCGCCAGGCTCACCAAGAGGGCGATCATCGGGATGCCACGGCGGGTGAGCCGCGCGAACGCGCGTGGCGCATAGCCCTCTTCGGCGAGAGAGAACAGCATCCGCGCACACGAGTACAGGCCGCTGTTCCCCACCGAGAGCAGGGCCGTGATGACGACGAAGTTCATGATGTCGGCCGCGTACGGCACGCCGACGTACTCGAAGACGTCGACGAAGGGGCTGGAGCTGAGCCCCGCCTGCTCGTAGGGAAGGAGCGCGGCGATCACCGTGATCGAGCAGACGAACAGCACGAGCAGCCGCAGCACGGTCGACCGCAGCGCGCGCGGGATGTTGCGGCCGGGATCCTTCGTCTCGCCCGCGGCGACGCCCACGAGCTCCGCGCCGCTGAACGCGTAGAAGACGGCGAGAGACGTGATGAGCACGCCGCCCAGTCCCGCCGGCAGCAGACCGTCGGGCGTCTCGAAGTTGCTCAGCAGCACCGCCTCGTGCGGGCTGGTCGACAGCGGGGTAAATCCGAAGATCGCCATGGTCCCCAGCACGATGAGCGCGAGGATCGCGATGACCTTGATGGCCGCGAACCAGAACTCCGTCTCCCCGAACACGCGCGCCGAGATCGCGTTGAGGGTGAACAGGATGCCGGCGAACACCAGACACCACACCCACACGTCGACGTTCGGGAACCACCGCTGCATGAGAATTCCGGATGCCGTGAATTCCGATCCGAGGGCAACCACCCAGCAGAGCCAGTACAGCCAGGCCGTGACGAAACCGGTCGCCGGTCCCATCGTGCGGGCCGCGTAGATGTGGATGGATCCCGAGACCGGGTAGACGACGGCGAGTTCGCCGAGGCACACCATGACGAGCCACACCACGAAGGCTCCGAGCAGGTAGGCGAGCACGGCCCCGAGGGGCCCCGCCTGGTGGATCGTGTAGCCGGAGCTGAGGAAGAGCCCCGACCCGATCACGCCGCCGAGGGCGATCATCACCAGGTGGCGGGCGCTCATGGCGCGGCGCAGTTGCCGTTGCGGGGCGTGCTGTGCCGTGGACGGATCCGAGGGGCGGTTCATGGATGTGCTCGCATTCGTGCTCGGAGCGGATGCCGCCGATACTCGCGGACGCCGCGAGCCAGAGTAATCGATCGGACGTTCGTCGCCTCTCCCGGGCGTCCCGACGCGCGGACGAGCGACGCGGGAAGTCGTCGTTCGCGACCCCTGGCTACGCTGTGACGATGACCCCCGCCGATCCAGGAGCCGCCGTCGCCGACGACGAGGCGACATCGACCGTCATCCGGGCCTTCGACGTCGTCGCGAGCCTCGCGCTCCTCACGCGCGAGGGCCAGGGGGCCTCCGCGACGGACGTCGCCCGGGCGCTGGGACGGGAACGATCGCACGTCTCGCGCACCCTTGCCGCTCTCGCGGACCAGGACGTCGTCGCTCGCGACGCCGGGCGCCGCTACCGGCTGTCGTGGGCGTGGTACACCGCCGCCGAGGACCTCGTCGACCGGCGTCTGCGTCTCGAAGGGCTCAGCGTGCTCGACGAGCTCGCCGCGACCACGGGAGAAGCCGTCTTCCTCGGCGTTCTGCGCGGAGATACGACCGTCACGATCGTCGAGAGCGTGCCGGCGGTGTCGCGCATGATCGGCACCTGGGTGGGCCGTGCCTACCCCGCGTTCTGCAGCGACGCGGGTCAGGCGGTGCTGTGGGACGCCCCCGACGACGAGGTTCGGGCCGTCTTCGCCGCCACCGCCTTCGAGAGCGAGGGCCCTCGGGCGCCGCGCTCCGTCGACGATTTCCTGACCCGGCTGCACGCCGCCCGCGAACGCGGATACACGATCGTCGACGAGGAAGCCGAGGCCGGCCTCTACTCGGTGGCCGCTCCGGTGTGGGACTTCCGCGGCGAGGTCGTCGCTGCGGTCCAGGTCGTCGGAGAGCGGGCGGTCCTGCAGCCGCGCACGGCGGGGCTCGCCGATGCCTGTCTCACCGCGGCCGCCACGTTGTCGACTCGCTTGGGGCACGGCATCCACTGACGCTCAGGCCTGGGCGAGAGCGCTCAGCCGCTCCGCGCTGTCGGCGAGCAGTGCCGCGATCCGACCGTCACGACCGGTTCCTGCGGCCGGACCGCTGAGCGAAACCGCCGCGACGATACCGTGTCTGCCCCGTACGGGGAGGGCATACTCGTCGACTCCCGCCACGTATTCTTCGTGCGCGACCACAAGTCCGCGCGCCCGGTCTCGTCGCTGCAGGGCATCGACGGCGGCGACCGTGCGAGCCGCACCGGGACCACCGACGCCGACGAACTGCGCCTCGCCGAGCAAGGCGTCGAGGTCGGCGAGCGAGTGATCCCAGAGCAGCGCCCTTCCGGCGCCCGTGCACCAGATCGGGGTGACCGCCGCGGGACGGAGGGTGCCTTCGCCGGCGGCATCCGCCCCCTCGACACGGAGCAGCAGCGCCCGCGGCCCATCAGCGGCGACGACCCGCGCCGTCATGCCGAGCTGTGCCGCCATGCCCCGGAGGTGCGCGCGGGCGGCGCGCAGCCACGGTTCGTGCCGTGCCCCCGCGGCGACGAAGTACGCCCGCCCCGCGCGAAGCGTCGAGGAATCGTCCCGTTCGACGAAATCGAGGCGGCGCAGGTCCTGCGTGACGCGGGAGGCGCGACTGCGTTCGACGCCCGCGGCCTCGGCCAGGCGCGACAGCGCCCAGCCGGGCCGACCCGATCGCTCCCGCTCGACCGCGGTGTGCAGCAGGGCGAGTCCCTGCGTCAGCGAGGCGGGCGGGTTCATCAGCGTCCTTCGTGTGCGGGAGCCGCCGGCGCCTCCTCGTCGACGACGGCGGCGGGCGCGGCTCCTCGACGACCGTACCGCCACCAGAAGAAGAGGTAGCACGCGACGACGAACGGGATGCCGAAGTACAGCGCCGCGACCTGGTTCGGATCGAAGGCGATCGCGACGATCGAGACGCCGAGCAGCACGAACGCGAGGATCGGCACGAAGGGGTAGAACGGCGTGCGGTAGGCGAGCGTCTTCACGTCCCCACCCCCGCGGACGAAGGCCCGCCGGTGGAAGAACTGTGCTGCGACGATCGACATCCACACCGCGACGACGGCGAAACCGGCGATCGAGACGAGCACGAGGTAGACGGTCTCGGCGGCGATCACGCTCGACACCAGGGAGACGAGCCCCACGGCCATGCTGACGCTGAGGGCGACGATCGGGATGCCACGGGAGGTGAGCTTCGTGAACGCGCGGGGTGCGTGCCCCTCTTCGGCGAGCGAGAACAGCATCCGCGCGCACGAGAAGAGGCCACTGTTACCCGCCGAGAGCAGCGCGGTGATGATGACGAAGTTCATGATGTCGCCGGCGAAGGGCACCCCGACGTACTCGAAGACGTCGACGAAGGGGCTCGAGGTCAGGCCCGCTTGCTCGTAGGGCAGGATCGCGGCGATGACGGTGATCGAGCCGACGAAGAGCACGAGCAAGCGCAGCACGGTGGAACGCAGGGCCTTCGGGATGTTGCGGGCGGGGTCCTTCGTCTCACCTGCGGCGACACCGATGAGCTCCGAGCCGCTGAACGCGTAGAAGACGGCGAGAGAGGTCATCAGGACGCCGGCGATACCGGTGGGGAAGAGCCCGTCCGGCGTCGAGAAGTTGCTGAACAGGACAGCCCCGGGGTGCTCGGACGACAGCGGGGTGAAGCCGAAGATCGCGGCACCGCCGAGCACGATGAGCGCGACGATCGCGACCACCTTGATGAGCGAGAACCAGAACTCCGTCTCCCCGAACACGCGCGCCGAGATCGCATTGAGGGTGAACAGGATGCCGGCGAAGATCAGGCACCACACCCACACCTCGACGCCGGGGAACCACCTCTGCATCAGGATCCCGGCCGCGGTGAACTCGGAGCCCAGGGCGACGACCCAGCAGAGCCAGTAGAGCCATGCCGTGGTGAAGCCGGTCGCGGGGCTGATCGCGCGGGCCGCGTAGATGTGGAAGGCACCCGACACGGGATAGGCCACGGCGAGCTCTCCGAGGCACGACATCACGAGGTACACGACGAAGGCGCCGACGAGGTAGGCGACGATCGCCCCCAGGGGCCCGGCCTGATTGATCGTGTACCCCGAGCTGAGGAAGAGCCCCGACCCGATGACGCCGCCCAGGGCGATCATCACGAGGTGGCGCGCGTCCATGGAGCGCTGCAGGCGGCGCAGCGGCACCTGTGTCGCGACGGTCTGCGGCAGGGCGTTCGGAAGGGACGTGGAGTCGGTGGAGCGTGGCATGGCGTCTCGCATTCGGAAGAAGGGGAACGGATCGCGTTTCGTGTGGCATGAACACTGCCCTGTGTTCATTTCGCACATGTTTCCTCGGACAGTAGCGGTCCCCGCCCCTGCGCTCAAGAGTGCGGAGAGTCGGGAAACCGGTCGGACAATCCGTCACCCGCACCGACATATCGGCATCCGCCGCCGCCGAAATGCCAGGCGCAGAGCGACACGACGGCGACGGACGATATCCGCAGACCCCGTCCTGCACCCTTCCGAGGAGACCCATGAACCGTCACGATCTCGCCCTCATCGGCTTCGGCGGCGTGAACCGCGCCCTGGCCGAACTCATCCGCGACCGCGGCGACGAGCTCGCGACCGAGCTCGGCTTCGCACTCCGTGTCGTCGCGATCACCGATCTGCGTCTCGGATCTCTCATGCAGGAGGACGGCATCGATCTGGACGCCGTCTTCGCTCTGGCACCGGGCGCGACGTTCGCCGGCTGGCCGGGTGGGGATGCCGAGCCCCGCAACGTCGAGGTCATCCGGAACACGACCGCCGACATCGTCGTCGAGGCGACATTCACCAACCCGATCGACGGCGAGCCCGGCGTCTCGCACGTGCGCCTCGCCCTGGAGGCGGGAAAGAGCGTCACCACGACCAACAAGGGACCGGTCGCTCTCGCCGGTCCGCAGTTGAACGCGATCGCCGCCGCGAACGGCGTCCACTTCGCCTACGAGGGCTCCGTCGTCAGCGGTACGCCCGTGCTGCGTTTCGCCGCCTCCACCCTGCAGGGGCTGCGCGTCGACGCGGTGCGCGGCATCCTGAACGGCACGAGCAACTATGTTCTCGGCCAGATGGAGGCGGGCATGGACCTCGCCGCGGCCGTCGCGGAGGCGCAGACCCTCGGTTACGCGGAAGCCGACCCGACCGCCGACATCGAAGGCTCCGACGTACGTCTGAAGGTCGTGATCCTCGCCAACGAGGTCCTCGGCGCCGACATCACCCCCGCCGACGTGACCTGCACCGGCATCACGGGAATCACTCCCGCCGACATCGTGGATGCCGCCGCCCGCGGGCTGCGCTACAAGCTCATCGGCGCGGCCGAACGCCTGGCCGACGGCTCGGTGCGCGCGAGCGTGGAACCCGTCGCCCTCCCCCTCACCCACCCGCTGGCCGGCATCAGCGGCCCCACCAACGCGGTGTCGTTCGAGACCGATCTGCTGGGCACCGTGACCGTGAGCGGCCCCGGGGCGGGACGCGTCGAAACGGCATACGCCCTGCTCTCGGACATCATCGAGATCGACGCCCGCGTGGCGCAGACCGCGGCGGCACGGCGATGACGCTCATGACTCCCGCCGACGCTCTCGAGGTGCGCAATCCGCTCGACGACTCGGTGATCGGGAGCGTCCCGACCATCGGCGTGAACGACGTGCCCGTCGTGCTCGATCGCGCTCGCGTCGGCGCCGAGCTGTCGCGAGACCTCTCCCGCTTCGCCCGGCACGCGGTCCTGCACCGGGCGGCGCAGCTGCTCGAGGACCGTGCCGACGAGGCGGCGGCGCTCATCGTGCGCGAGGCGGGCAAGACGATCCGGCAGGCCCGCAAAGAGGTGCGACGGGCCGTGACGACGCTGTCGCTCTCGGCCGAGACGGCGCGCGCGGCGACGGGCGAGGTCATCCCGTTCGACGCCTTCGAGGGGTCCGAGAACCGGAGGGGCTGGTTCACCCGCGAACCGCTCGGCATCGTCGTGGCGATCACGCCGTACAACGACGCGCTGAACCTCGTCGCGCACAAGCTCGGACCGGCTCTGGCCGGCGGCAATTCCGTGATCCTCAAGCCGTCGCCGCACACCCCGCTCACGGCGGAGTTCCTCGTCGGCATCCTGATCGACGCGGGTCTGCCCGACGAGATCGTGACGGTCGTACACGGCGATCGCGACGTGGCCGCGGCGCTGGTCTCGGCGCGCGAGGTGCGGCTCGTCTCGTTCACCGGCGGCTTCGCCACGGGCGAGGCGATCTCGCGCGGCGCGGGGCTGAAACGGCTCGCGATGGAGCTCGGCGGCAACGCCCCCGTCCTCGTGTTCGACGACGCCGACCTCGCTCACGCGGTCGACGCGTGCGTCTCGGGGGCGTTCTGGGCCGCGGGGCAGAACTGCGTCGGCGCGCAGCGCATCCTCGTGCACCGCGGCATCTACGCCGCGTTCCGCGAGCGTTTCGTGGCCGCGGCGGCGGCCCTGCGGGCGGGCGATCCGACCGACGAGGCGACCGACGTCGGGCCGATGATCACCGTGGATGCCGCGAAGCGCGCCGAGCGGGTCGTCGACGACGCCGTGCGAGCCGGTGCCCGCGTGCTCGCCGGTCATCGCCGCTACGGCTCGGTCTACGCCCCGACGGTCGTGGAGGGAGTCGCCCTCTCGTGCGAGCTGTGGGCCGACGAAGCGTTCGCCCCCGTCGTCGTCCTCGCGCCGTTCGACACCGAGGACGAGGCCGTCACCCAGGCGAACGACATCGACTACGCCCTGCACGCCGGGCTGTTCACGCGCGACCTCGGCCGCGCGCTGCGCGTGGCGGAGCGCCTGGAGGCCGGGGGCGTCATGATCAACGACTCCTCCGACTACCGCGTCGACAGCATGCCGTTCGGCGGGGCCAAATACGGGAGCATGGGCCGCGAAGGAGTGCGCTTCGCCTACGAGGAGATGACCCAGCCCAAGGTCGTGTGCATCAACGCATGACCCTCGGATGCCACGCCCTCCGGTCACGAGCACGAGGGCGTGGCATCCGCTCGGCGTCAGGCGCGGTCGATGACCCGCGTCAGCGAGACCGACGTGACGGTGTCGGAGACCCCGGGAAGCGCCGCGATGCTCTCCCAGATCTGGCCGATGCGGTCCATCGACTCCGCGCGCAGGGTCACGAGCAGGTCGAACTGCCCCGAGAGGATGTCGCATTGGACCACCTCGGGGATGCGCGCGAGCTCGGTGATGACGCCCGCGCCGCGCATACGATCCGCGCGGTACACCAGCACGATGGCGGTGACGCGCCCGTCGTCGGCGCGACCGCGGGCGAGGGTGTAGCCGGCGATGAGACCGTCGCGCTCCATGCGCTCCATGCGCTGCTTCACGGCGTTGCGCGACAGGTGAACGCGAGCCGCCAGCGTCACGAGCGGGATCCGGGCGTCGGTCCGCAACTCGTTCAGGATGCGCTCGTCGACGGCGTCGATGCGGGGACCGGCCATGAGTGCTCCTCGTGCAAATTAGACACTCGCGCGTGTCTATATTGCACGCTAGGGTAGCTCAGATCGATCGCCCCGTCACCCGGCGACAGGAAGGCCACAGCGATGACGTCACGACCCGACCGCACCGACGCCGCGACCCTCTCCGAGGCGAGCCTCGCCGTCCACGCCGGCATCGAACTGGACAGCACGCGGGCACTGCGCACACCGCTCGTCATGTCGAACTCTTTCGCCTTGCCCGACGATCCCAGCGAGATCAGCTGGTCGGCGACTGCCCCCGGCCTCTACACGCGCAACACCGGCGTCAACCAGCAGGCCCTCGAGCGCAAGCTCGCCGCCCTCGAGGGCGGCGAGGACGCGGTGGCCCTGGCATCCGGAGTCGCCGCCCTGCACGCAGTGTTCTTCACGCACGTCAGCGCGGGCGACCACGTCGTCGTCAGCGACGTCGTCTACGAAGCGACCTGGCGCCTCTGGACCGAGCTGCTCCCCCGCCGGTACGGCATCCAGGCGACCTTCGTGGATGTGACGGATCCGGATGCCGTACGCGCGGCGATGCGGCCAGAGACGCGCCTCGTGTGCGTCGAAGCCATCGCCAACCCCACCACCAAGGTCGCCGACATCGCGATGCTCGCCGAGATCGCGCACGCCGGCGGGGCGATCCTCATGGTCGACTCGACGTTCACACCCCCGCCGTTCTACCGGCCGCTGTCCGACGGTGCCGATCTCGTCGTGCACTCGCTGACGAAGTACATCAACGGCCACGGCGACGCGATGGGCGGCGCGGTGATCGGTCGCACCGAGCTGATCGAGCCGATCAAGGCCGACGCCATGGTCGACGTCGGCGGTGTCATCTCACCTTTCAACGCCTGGATGATCCAGCGCGGTTCAGTCACACTTCCGCTGCGGCTGCGCCAGCACTTCGCGTCGGCACAGCGGGTCGCCGAGTTCCTCGAGGCCGATCCGCGCGTGGCGTTCGTCGCCTATCCGGGGCTGGCGTCCCACCCCGGGCACGCGCTCGCTCGGCGGCAGTTCGGCGGAGAGGCGTACGGCGGCATGATGGCGTTCGCCCTCGACGGCGACCCCGATGTGCAGAATCGCTTCGTGGCGAACCTGCGCCTGATCACGTCGGGTTTCTCACTCGGCCACGACGACAGCCTCATCGTGCACACCGCCGCCGACGGTCCCCGCACCGCGACCTACCCGGCAGAGTTCCGCCGGTACGGTCACCTTCGCCTCTCGGTGGGCCTCGAAGACGCCGACGACCTGCTCGCCGACCTCGCGGCGGCTCTGGATGCGACGCCTCTTCGGCGTCAGGACTGATCCAGCCACTCCGCGAAGGGCTGGCGCCCCTGCCGCGACGCGTCCGGTATCCCCCTGAGTCGACCCGAGCTCATCGCTTTCCCCATCGCCCCCGGGAGCGGAACCTCGATCACCGGCCGACGGCTTCCCCGTCGAGCCAGAAGCGCTCGGACCATGTCGACGAGGATCTCGTCTCGCGGCCCGACCAGGTCTGGCGCATCGCCCGCGGGGCCGGCCTCGGCGAGATCCACCAGGGCCTCGGCCACCTCGGCGGCCGCGACCGGCCGGACGCGCGCCCGGGGCACGACGATGAGCGGCCCCACCGATCCGCGCTCGATGGTCTGCGCCGCGAACTCGTGGAACTGTGCGGCGCGCAGCAGAGTCCACGGCAGCACACCCGCACGGACAGCGCGTTCCTGCTCCTCCTTCGCCCCGTAGTACGAAGACGTGACCCCGTCGATACCGACGATGGACAGCGCCACCAGGTGCGAGACCCCCGCTGCCGCGCCGGCCTCCTGGAGCGTTCGCGACACCGCGAGGAAGTAATCGGTCGCCCGTTTCCGTGACAGCGTCTGGATGCCACTGACGTCGATGATCGTGTCCACTCCGGCGAGCGCGTCCTCGGACAGCCCTTTCGTGAGGTCGTGCCCGGTCGACCGGGTGAGCGAGACGACCTCGTGGCCCCGGGCCCCGGCGAGTCGACGAACGTGGGACCCGACGACGCCCGTCGCACCGCACACGGCGACCTTCATGGCTTCCTCCCCCGGCGGTCACGCCCCTCGTGCACGCCTTCGCTCAGCGTGGCATGGCGGGGCTGACGGGCGTCGGTCGATCCTTCGAGGGTGGATGAACGGGACCGCGCCGTGACGCGAATTGATGAGCCACCTATGAATCACGAAAAGATAACGCCAACCTCTTCCCCTCCGTTATCTCACCGTTATAGAGTGCTCGCACGGTAGTTGTTTTGCTGTGGCGACTACCGGCATGTGATTGCAGGACACTCTGGTGCAGAGAATGGGCCGGTCGAGTTTCTCGGCCGGCCCTTCTTCTGTTTCTCGCCCGTTTCCCGCCACCGCCAAGACGATGCAACGCGGGAGGATGAGGGAGTGAACGACGCAGATCTCACCGAACCCGACGGACGCCTCGTGCTCGTGCGCCACGGCGAGACCGAGTGGAGCCGCACCGGCCGCCACACCGGGCTCACCGACATCCCCCTCACCGAGACGGGCGCCTACAAGGCCGAGCTCGCGGGGACGCTCCTCGCGACGCGCCGCTTCGACCTTGTGCTCACGAGCCCCCTCCAGCGCGCGATGGAGACCGCAACCCGCGCCGGCTACCCCGACGCGCGGCCGGAGCCGCGGCTGGTCGAGTGGGACTACGGCGCCTACGAGGGGCTGACGACACCCGAGATCATCGAGCAACTGGGCCACCCCTGGACTATCTGGCAGGCGGGCGCTCCCGCCGGTGCCACTCCGGGCGAGAGCATCGAGCAGGTCACCGCACGTGCGGCGTCCCTTCTCGACGATCTCCGCCCGCGCCTCGAGAACGGCGAACAGATCCTCGTGTTCTCGCACGCGCACTTCCTTCGCGCCCTCGCGGGGGTCTGGCTGGGCCTGACGGCCGCTGGCGGGCGGTACTTCGTGCTCGGCACCTCAGCCGTGAGCGAGCTGGGCTTCGAGCACGGTAACGCTGTCATCACGCAGTGGAACCACGTGCGCGGGCGCTGACGACGAGTGATCACAAAAAGATAACGCCACCCTCTTCCCTTCCGTTATCTCACCGTTATAGAGTGCTCGCACGGTAGTTGTTTTGCTGTGGCAGCTACCGACATGTGATTGCAGGACACTCTTGGTGCAGGGATAAGGGCCGGTCGGAAGCCTCTCCGGCCGGCCCTCACTCTGTCCAGGATCGGGCGGCCTCCGCATCGAGTGAGTCCGCCTTCGCGAACTCTCCCACTTTGCGGTAGGCGATCGCGAGATTCTCGACGCTGAGTAGCGTCAGCGGGTGGGCATCTCCGAGCAGATGACGCCGCTGCTCGAGGGATTGTTCCCAGAGTTCGACGGCTCGCCTCAGACGTCCAGCTGCGAACATCGCGAAGCCGAGGTTGCTGCGGCTCGTGATGGTGTGCGGATGATCGGGCCCGAGGAGGCGCTCCGCCTCCGACAGATTCACCTCATACATGTCAATTGCGGCGGCCAGGTCACCTGCTGTCTCGAGGTAGCTTGCAAGGTTGTTCCTACTCGCCAAGGTCTGTGGGTCATCCGGTCCGAGCGCGTCCTCGCGGGCGCGAAGAACTTCGCGAGCGATGTCGATCGCGAGATCGACCTTCCCCTGTTGCTCGTAGGCTCCCGCAAGATTGTTCAACGCTGTCAGGGTTCCGGGGTGCGTCCGCCCGGCGTTGGCTTCGCGGGCCGCGACGACCTCCTCGAGGAGAGCGACACCGCGGTCCGCTTCACCGTCGTCCAGGAGCGCCGCAGCGAAGTTGATCTTGAGCGTCGACACGGACGGATGGGCGTCATCGAGAACGCGCGGCGCGTGCTCGAGAGCATCGGCGTAGAGCCGCACGGCAACATCTACTCGACCGGCGATGTGGTGCGCGTGCGCAAGATTGGCCTCACTCACGATGAAGTTCACGTGATCACGGCCGAGCAGCCGTTCGCTGACTTCGAGCGAACGCGCGTACAGCTTCACCGCGTCGTCGCCGCGCCCGGCGTTCAGGAACGCGGATGCCAGGGAATCGCGGGCGGGCATCACAGATGGGTCATCCTCGCCGACGGCCAGCACGAGAGACGCCAATGCCGACTGTGCGCGATCGAAGTGCCAGCCCGCCGCGAGCCACTGAATCACAACACTCTGGGGAATGCCGCTTCCTCCATCGACTGATCGCAACGTCATGGCACGTCGAGCCCACGTCTCATCAGCTCGCGCAGGCACGTCCCCCACCTCATCCAACGCGAGGAGGTGAACACGAATCCGCTCGCCGTGGATCGCATCGAGCCGATCAGACGCGCTTTCGACAGCTTCTTCCAAAACAACCCTGAGGGGCGTAGGAAGCCCCATGACCGCCTCACCCCGCCCTGCAGAAGCCTCCAGTAATGCGTCGTCGACCGCTCCTAGCTGCGCCAGCGCGGACGCACGCGTGGCGGGAAGCCCGCTCAGTCGGCGGATCGCTGAGCCCACACCGTCACCGACGAACTCCTTCTCGAGGATCAGTGCGTACTCGCCCGCCCCTTTCGTTTCAGCAGGATCGAACCACCCTTTGAGGAAATCGACGACAAGCCGAATGGGTTCGCCACGCGATTCCTTCAGTTGAAAGGACAATCGCGCGAGAGGCTCTGCGAGCTCGTAATACGAGCGCCGACGATCGGCCCCCTCGAGGAACACCGATTGCGACGTCTCCACCCACTGCATCGAAGACAGCTCACTGAGAGTCTTTGCGACGCTTCGGCGGTCGATGCCCAACCGCGCGGCGAGATCTGTCACGTGCAACGGACGATCTGCTGTCACGAGTTCGGCGATCACCAACCTCTGATGAGGAGACAGGCGCGCCAGCTGCTCCTGGTAATACGGAGTCAGATCGTCGAACCGGCTGATCAGCAGTTCAGCCAGCTCATCCAACTTGTCGATGGTCAGCGCCGATGCGAGCGCAGCCCAAAGCCGTGGTTGACCTCCGGCCAGGTGCGAGACCACCTGCAATCGAGCGCGCCCGAGAGGGGTCTCGAGTCGCCGCACCAGCTCGCTGTCTCCGTTCTCGCGAGCCACGGCGATCAACATTTCCTGAGCTTCATCCACGGTGAAGGAACGCAGGGCGATGGGCGTGAAGAAACCGAAAAAGGGGCTGGCGGTGTCGGTGAGGTTGCGGTCCAGTCGCGTCGTCGTGGCCACAATCACGAGGGCACCCGTCGTCTGAAGAAGATGTCGAAGTTGTCGTTGACCGGTTTCGCCGATCTGGACGAGGATCTGATCGAGGTTCTCCAGGAGCACGACGACGGGACCCTGCCCAGCCGCAGCCTCGAGCAGCTGCTCCTCGAGGATGCCCGCATCGGTCGAGGAAGCCGGAGTGATGTTCGGGGACAGTCGACTCAGAATTTGAGCCAACAGGTGCCTATACGATGCGACCGTCCACGGATCCTCAGGCAGCCAAGCGAGTTGCAGCCGATGCCCGGCCGCGATGAGGTCGACCGCTCCGTAGTTGACGAGCGACAACAGATGGGTCTTACCCGAACCACGAGGTCCGACGACGAGTGTGTGGTGCCGCTCGTCCGTCGTGACGGAGCTGAGAACACGATCCACAATGCTCCGCAAAAGCGGCTGACGCGCGACGAAGATCGCTTCCAAAGTTTCTCGAGGCATCAGCGACGGGGTGAACCGGGCGATAGCCATCAGAGCACCGTTTCAAGGTGTCGACGGTGCGCCCAGATGCGTTTGATCACCGTGTACCGCCACTCGAACCTGCGGGAAGTCATCCGAAGGTAATGGTCTCGTGTCAGCAGATCGAGAATCTGGCCGATATCCTCCGCCGTCGCCGCGTTGGAGAACTGCGTAGCAATTTCCGAAGCGGTCACCGCTCCGCCCTGTGCAATGGCGTCGAGAATCGCGCGCGCAAGTGCCGCGTTAGCCCCGTAGTTTTCGTCGAGCCGCTCCACGAAGTGATCGACCGCGTGGCTCCCGTCGTGATCGTTGAGCAGATCCACGAAAGCGGAACGGACCTGCGCGGGGGTCGGCGCGCGCCAACCGCGCTGCTCGATCAGGAGCCCGAGGTGGTGCATCAAGAACGGGATGGCTCCGCATTCTTCGGCGTGCGTGCGGACCGACTCGTCATCGATATCGCCGGGCGCGCAGCCGGCACCGAGGAGAAGCCTGTTCGCCAATTCCCAGCTCTCGGACTCGGCCAAGGGACCGAGAGGGAGATTTGTCAGGGAGTTTATGTCTCCCTGGGTTGCGCCGATCGCACGCAGGACATGATGGAATCCGATCGAACCGCACACCACCCACCGCACATGACGGGTCGTCTGCGTGAGCCTCCGCAGCGTCTGCAGCACCGAACGAGCAGCGTCCGCGCCTTCGCGGCGTTCGATGTTCCGAATCGCTATCGGCACCTCGTCGAGCAGTAGGAGGAAGCCTCGCCCGTCCGCCCGCTCACGGTCGAGTTGGCTGACGATGCGGTCGAGAAGCACCAACGGGTCCTGACCTTCGAAGGCCGCGCTGAGCTTCAGGGACCCAACCGTGGCCACCCCCACCTCGGCACCCTCGAAGGTGCGGAAGAACGCCAGCACCGTCTGCCGGAACTGTGCCGAAAGCGCCTGTTCACCGCTGAGCGCCTGGGCTGCCCGCTCAAGGAACGCCGTGGCTGTGTGCACGTCTTCGAAGTCGATCATCACCGAGACCCAATCGGACGCGGCTTCACGCGCCAGATATCGGAGGAACTGCGTCTTGCCCATGCGCCGCGGATCACTGACGAGAAGATCCACGCCCCGTTCGAGCATCTGCAGTGCATCCTCAGTCGGCTGAATTCTGCCGACGAACGATGAGAGACTCCGCGAGGAGCCGGGCTGCGGGCGGATCGGAATCACGACGCCTCCATGTGCGAGAAAATTCCCGCACATATAGGCGGGACATCTCCCGCATTTTACACATCTGCGCCCGGGAGCAAAGCATCCCTCTATCGTGGAGACATGACCGATCGCCGCCTCGCCGTCCAGGCCTGGGAGAGCCTTTTCCGGGCGCAGCACGAGGTCTTCGAAGAACTGCGATCGGACTTCGAGGGGACCGACCTGACGCAGGCCGAGTACGACGTGCTCCTCACGGTCACCCGCGCCCCCGAGATGACCGCGCGTCTGCGCGACGTCACGGGCAACATGCTGATCAGCCAGCCGAGCGTCTCGCGCCTCGTCGAGCGCATGGTCGCTCGCGGCCTCCTCACGAAGTGCGCCGACCCCGAAGACGGACGCGGCTCACTCGTCACCGCGACCGAAGCTGGCGCCGTGATGTTCCGAAAGATCGCCGCCGCCCACGGGCGTTCGATCGCCGACCGGATGGCCCGCCTCGACGACGACGAGCTCGCGCAGCTGCACGCGCTGACCGCGAAGCTCCGCGGCGAGCGCTGACCCGATCGGCCCCACCGCGCCTGGCGGCCTCACGACCACCCGGAGGGCGCAGCCGCGTCAGCACTCGATGACGTTGACCGCGAGGCCGCCTTCGCTCGTCTCCTTGTACTTGGTCGACATGTCGATGCCGGTCTGACGCATCGTCTCGACGACGGCGTCCAGCGACACGTAGTGCGAGCCGTCTCCGCGCAGCGCCAGACGTGCCGCGGTCACGGCGGTCGACGCGGCGATCGCGTTGCGCTCGATGCACGGGATCTGTACGAGCCCGCCCACCGGGTCACAGGTGAGCCCGAGGTGGTGCTCCATGGCGATCTCGGCGGCGTTCTCGATCTGGCGGTTCGTTCCGCCCATCACGGCCGTCAGACCACCGGCGGCCATCGCGCAGGCGGATCCGACCTCGGCCTGGCATCCGCCCTCGGCGCCCGAGATCGACGCGTTGGCCTTGAACAGCGAGCCGAGCGCCGTCGCGGTCAGCAGGAATCGACGGATGCCACGGCGTCGATTCGCCTCGGCCACGTCGCCGTCGTCCCACCCGGCGACCTCGCCGCGCGTCACGGCGTGACCGTCGTAACCGAGCAGCGCGCTCCCGACCAACTCGCCGTACGGGGTGACAGCGTTGCCGGCGCCGAGCCCGGAGTCGGCGAGGAACCGCCACCAGTACATCGCCACGG
>NZ_JARHXC010000336.1:0-3921 GCF_029222405.1 Microbacterium sp. Kw_RZR3
TTCGTCGTCGAACGTCGAGTCGGGCGCGTCGGCCTGGATGGCCTTGACGACGACGTCGAAGGCGACCGAGGCACCCTGGAGGTCGTTGGCCGTCGTGGACGGCAGCGAGACTCGGTAGTCGAGCGTCGTCGAGGTGCCCGCGTCGAGCGCCGACGCGCTCTTCTGCAACACCGCCGCGGCGGTGGCGATCGACGTGGGGGCCGACCAGTTGCCGGCACCGCCCTGGCGGAACTCGATCTGCACAGCGTCGAGGAAGCCCGCCTTCGTCGGCGTACCGGGATCGAGGTCGGCAGCCCAGAGGAACTTCGCGGTGCCGGAGTTCGAGATCGTGATGCTGCCTTCTTTGCCCCCGGTCGAGTCCGCGGATGGCAGCAGATTCGACACCTCGATCTTCGTAGCTCCCCCCGACGTCAGTGAGTCGAGGACGACCGTCGCCGCGGTGAGCTCGTTGCCGGTCATCTTCTGCTGGTCGGTGAACCAGGCGCCCGAGGCGAGGGTGCCCCCGACGCCGGCGAGGACGAGGGCGCCGGCTGCGAGAGCCATCTTGCGCTTGGTGCCGCGCGTTGCCGTGTTGGTCGTCATGCGTGTTTCTCTTTCTGGAGAGGTGGATGGTGCAGAGAAATGGCCGCGCGCGGCCGAGCGACTCGAGGATCGAGCCACGATCAGGGGGAGGGGATCTGCTGCGCGATGGCGCGCACGTCGAAGGACACGTGCGCGCCCTGGACGCTGTTGTCGACGGTCTCAGGGAAGCCCGCGCTCACCGCCACATCGACCGACGTGCCCGCCGCGAGCGTGAACACCCTCGTGGGTGCGGTCTCGTCGAGGCCCTGTGACGTGGACCCCAAAGCGGAGTCGAAGCCGACCTGAACCTGGTCGGCGACGCCCGCGGCATCGGAGGTGACCACCGTGCCGAAGAACACCGCTGCCGGCGCGGCGGACGTGTTGGAGAGACGGAACGTCGAGGTCGTCGCCGCCTGACCCGCCACGACACTCACCCCCGCGTCGGGGTGGTCGACGTGCGTCACGTCGAGGAAGTCGCAGGCCTGCGACGACGACGCGTGCGCGCTCGTGGCAACCGGAGGCAGGGCGACGAGTCCGAGCGCCAGCAGGACGAGCACCGTCGCACCGGCGGCGAGGGCCCGGCGCCGCCAGAGCGCGACGGCGACGCCCGCGATGAGGAGCACGGCTCCGAGCACCGCGAAGGGGAGCCACTCCATGCCGGTCAGCGCCAGCGATCCCGAGGGAAGTGCGGCGCCCGGAGTCTTGATCGGGCAGGGATTCATGGCATCTTCGCATTTCAATATATCGACGTATAAGCGATTTGAAAGGTAGCGCCGTACGGCAGCCGATGCAAGTGCGAGAGGCTTCGGGAGCATTGTTCTCGGCGACACACGCCTTTCGAATCGGACGTTATCGACGCTTTCGATCCGCCGCCTCTTGATTGCGGACAGGCCGTAATGAGATTCAGCATCCGGCAGAATCTCCGCGTGACGAATCGCGCAGACGCCGCCGCCCGAACCCGACGCCGCATCCTGCAGGCGGCGGCCGAGCTCTTCAGTGAAAACGGCTACGGTCAGACGACTCTGCAAGCCATCGCAGACCGCGCCGGCGTCTCGGTCGAGAGCGTCGGCTTGGCCGGCCCGAAACGGCGCCTCGTCTTCGCCGCGTTCACCATGGCTTTCGCCGGGCACGGCGAAGCATTCCCGGTCAGCGGCGAACCCGCCTACGTCGATCTGATGCAGCGGATGCCACTCCCGCAGGCGATCGACGAGTACCTCACCCTTCTGACCGCCGCGATCGCCCGGACGCACCGGCTCTGGAACGCTCTTCGCGCGGCCGCGGATGCCGACCCCCGAGCGGCGGTCATGCTCGAGCAACTCCGCGCAGAACGCCGGCGCGAGTTCGAGCGATCTGCGCGCACGCTCGCAGAGCTCGCGGGCCTGCCACACGAATCGATTCCCCTGCTCGTGCGCGAGTTCTTCGCCATCGCCTCACACGAGGTCTACGACCTGCTCTCCCTGGAGTTCGACATGAGCCCCGCGGGGTTCACCGACCGGCTGCGCCGTCAGCTGGGCCAACTCATCGCCGAAGCCGGCGCAGCCTCCGCGGGTACGCCACGCACGACGTCTGGGTGAGGGCGCCCGTGACTCAGCGCGCGCCGGGACCGACGACGGGGAGCTCCAGCGTCACCGTCGTCCGCTCGCCCGGATCGCTCTCGATGTGCACGCGCCCCGCGTGCGCGTTGACGATCGCGCGCACCCTCGTGAGCCCCAGGCCATACCCCTGGACGGCGCGCGAGCGCGCGTGAGCGGTGCGGTAGAAGCGATCGAAGACCCGGCGCTGCTCGGCGCGGGAAAGCCCGACACCCTCGTTCGACACCGCCACCCGAACGCGATCCTCGTGCGCCCGACAGGTCACCGACACGGGCGATTCCGGTTCGCCGAACTTCACCGCGTTCGTCAGGATCTCGGCGACCGCCTCCTCCAGCCGCTCGCGATCCGCGCGCACCTGCACGCGCTCGGCGCGCGCGATTTGCACGGGCGTCGATCGAGCGTCGGCGAGCTTCGCAATGCGCCGAGCCGCGGCATCCACGATCTCCCGGATGTCGACCTCGGCGAAACGAAGGTCTCGGTCGCATCCGGTCGCCGCGACGAGGTCGGTGACCCGATCGAGCAGGTCGGCGGCGCGACGGTTCACCACGTCGATGTACTGCCGCAGCTTCGGATCCTCGTGTCCGACGGCATCGTCGATGAGGGCGAGGAAGCCCGTCACGCCGGTGAGGGGTGTGCGCAGCTCGTGCGAGACCGTTCGGAGGAACTGCTCGCGCACCTCGATCGCATCGGCGAGCTCGGTGACGTCGTGCGCGACGACGACGGTCCCCTGGACGGACCCGTCCGGCCGGCGGAGCTGGTTCGACGAGGCGAGCACGGCCATTTGCGCCTCGGGCGGCCCGAGCCACGCGAGGTGCCCGCGGATCACCTCGCCCCGCAGGGCGCGTGGGATGAACTGCTCCTCGGGCGGGATCCGCGTTGAGCGGTCACCGGCGAGCACGTTGCCTCCCGCGTACGGAAGCTCGTCGAGCCGGAACCCCGCAGCGCGGGCCATCTCGTAGGCCGCGGCGTTCGCCACCCGGAGGCGTCCCTCCTCGTCATAGAAGGCCACGCCCGCGGCGACCGTGTCGAGGATCCCGATCACGAGGGACTCGGCGTCTCGCGCACCCGCGAGGGCTTCCACCTGAGCTCGATTCGCCAGGGAGAGCTGATGGCCTCGACGCCCCAGCCGACGCGCCGCCAGAAAAGACATGATGGCCAGCGCGAGTATCACGAGGGGAAGGCTCGTGACATTCGCCCATTCCGTGAACGTCTGCGGCGAGGCACCGGCGTACACGAATCGGAACACGAGCATCCCGATCGAGCCGACCACCACGAGGGCGAGCCCGGCCCACCCGAACGAGTACGCCGCCCACACCATGGGGAAGATCGCCAGCAGAATGACCCACGGCAGCACGCGAGTCACTTCAGCGCGGATGAGTGTCACCGCGACGACATCGAGGGCGGCGACCGCGATCATGGCCACGGGGGCGAACCGCTCCCACGGGACGAGCATCGCGAGCGCCGTCGCCGAGACACCGACGGCGAACCCGACGATCGAGATGGGCATCACCAGGATCGACGGATCGACCACGAGGACAACGATCGCCACGTAGACGAGCCCGAAGAAGAACGGGAGCTGCGTCTGCGCGGCCAGGGCGCGACGCCCCTCCGGCGTGCGCGTCGCCTGGAAGATGGGCACGGGCCACCCACCGCCTCTCACCTAGCGGGTCATGGGGACGGCGGCCACGGCCTGTCAGATGCGGGGCGAGTCGCGGCAGCCAGCCAACGAAAGGTAGGTTATCCGACCATCCGCTGTCTGCAAGCCCAC